>NZ_JBFUJD010000096.1:0-17906 GCF_056401555.1 Caulobacter sp. P4_E5 | reverse complement strand
CCCTCCGTCACGCCGCTGCGCGTCGCGCCACCTCCCCCGCATGCGGGGGAGGAGGAAAAGGCTGATGCGTATCCTCCTCACCAACGACGACGGCATCCACGCGCCGGGCCTTACGGCCCTGGAGAAGATCGCCCGCGCCCTCAGCGACGACGTCTGGATCTGCGCGCCGGAGTACGAGCAGTCGGGCGCCAGCCGGGCCCTGACCCTGTCGGACCCGATCCGGGTGCGGAAGCTGGACGAGCGCCGCTTCGCCGTCGAGGGCACGCCGACCGACTGCGTGATGATGGCCGTGCAGCAGCTGATCGACGGCCCCGCGCCGGACCTGGTGCTGTCGGGCGTCAACCGCGGCCAGAACCTCGCTGAGGATGTCACCTTGTCGGGCACCGTCGCCGGCGCCATCGAGGGCATGGCCCACGGTGTCCCGTCGATCGCCCTGTCGCAGGCCATGACCTATTTCCACGACGAGATCGTCGCCCACTGGGAGACGGCCGAGCACTTTGGCCCGGGCATCGTCCAGCGCCTGCTGGAGGTGGGCTGGCCGGCCGACGTGGTCATGAACGTCAACTTTCCGGCCTTGCCGCCGGAGCAGGTGTCCGAGGTCGAGGTCACCCGCCAGGGCTTCCGCGACGGCCTGCTGCGCAACATGGAAAAGCGCACCGACCTGCGCGGCCGAGACTATTACTGGATGGGCTTTTCGGCCAAGGCGTCGGAGCCGGTCGAAGGCACCGACCTGCGCGCGGTCTATGACGGGCGCATCTCAGTGACGCCGCTGCACATCGACCTGACGCACCACCAAAGCGTTCATGCGTTGAAGGGCGTGCTGGGCGGCGCGCCGCCCAAACTGAAGCCTTCCTCAAGCCCCTCCGGGGAGGCCGCATGAGCGGACGGACGACCAAGGCCGCCGAGAACGCCAAGGCCGACCTGCCGCGCCTGATGCAGGCTCTGCGCGACCAGGGGGTCACCGATCCCCAGGTGCAGAAGGCCATCGAGACCACGCCGCGCGACCTGTTCACGCCGGACCTGTTCAAGGACCGCTCGTGGGAGGATTCGGCCCTGCCGATCGCCTGCGGCCAGACCATCAGCCAGCCCTATATCGTCGGCCTGATGACCCAGGCCCTGACGATCGAGCCGCGCTGCCGCGTGCTGGAGATCGGCACCGGCTCGGGCTACCAGACCACCATCCTCAGCAAGGTCTCGCGCCTCGTTTATACGATCGAGCGCTATCGGACCCTGATGAAGGAGGCCGAGAGCCGCTTCCACAAGCTGGGCCTGACCAACGTCATCACCAAGTTCGGCGACGGCGGCGAAGGTTGGGCCGAACAAGCGCCGTTCGACCGCATTATGGTCACGGCTGCGGCCGAAGATGATCCGAAGAAGCTGCTTTCGCAGTTGAAGCCCAACGGCGTCCTGGTCGCGCCGGTGGGAAAGGGGCCTGTCCAGAGCCTCCGTCGCTACGCGGGCGACGGCAAGGGGGGCTTCCGAGTCGAGATCCTGTGCGACGTGCGCTTCGTGCCGCTGCTGGCCGGCGTCGCCAAGGATCAGTGAGGTTTGGAGGGCGCGGCTTTCGCGTTCTTCGGTGTTAAAGATTGATTCACCCTGGCGGAGCCTTGTGAAAGGCCCCGGCGGGAAAGGAGACGTTATGAGGCAGTTGTGGACGCAAGCGGCGGTGATCGCCCTGACGGCTGGAACGCTCTCCGCCTGCGCGACCGACACGCCGCAGTACGCGGCGCGTGAAGGTCAGGCGCCCGCGCCGCAAGGGCGGATGCCGACCCCGAACTTCCCGATCGTCCAGGCGCCGGCGGCTTCGGCGCCGCAAGCCGCCGCGCCGACCCAGAACACCGCCAACGAGAGTGACGCGGCCGCGGTCCTGCCGCCGCCTCAGCCGATCATCCAGAGCCAGTCCCAGGCCCCGGTGAGCCAGTCGGAGCTGCCGCCGCCCACGCCGACGCGGACCCCGCCGCCGCAACCCGTCCTGCGCCCGGTTCCGTCGAAGACCGTGGTCACCAACACCGTCACCGGTCCGGTGGTCGAGATGGCCGGCAAGCCGCAGGTGCATGTCGTCCAGTCCGGCGACGCTCTCGACGCCATCGCCCGCGGCATGGGCGTGACCCGCGCCGAGCTGGTCAAGCTCAACGACCTCGAGGCCCCGTACCGCCTGAAGCTGGGCCAGAAGATCAAGGGCCCGGCCCAGGATCAGAAGGCCTATGTGGTCCAGACCGGCGACACCATGTTCGCCATCGCCAAGCGCTTCAGCGTCACCCAGGCCGCCCTGGCCGAGGAGAACGACCTCAAGACTGGCGCGGCGATCAAGAAGGGCCAGAAGCTGCGCCTGCCGGACGGCTTCAAGGACAAGGGCCCGATCAAGACCACGACGGTGATCCCGGGCACGCCGGGTTCGCAGACCTCCACGGCCAGCGCCGAGCCCGCGCCCCTGCCGGCGACCACCCGTCCGGGCGCGTCGTCGCGTCCGGCCTCGCAGCCGGCCTATGAGCCGCCGACGCCGACCACGGTCAGCACCACCTCGCTCAGCGTCACCGGCTCGGTGGTCAGCGTCGCGGGGCCGCGCCAGGTCCACACGGTCAAGTCCGGCGACACCCTGACCTCGATCGCTCGCGACTTCGACATGAGCGTCAAGGAACTGGCCGACGCCAACGACATCTCCACCAGCAAGCCGCTGAGGTTGGGCGCGAAGATCAAGGGGCCGGCGACAACCTCCAAGGCCTATGTCGCCCAGAGCAGCGACACCCTGGCGGCGATCGGCAAGCGCTTCAACGTCAGCGTCAAGGCGCTGGCGGCCGAGAACGACCTGAAGACCAGCGCCACGATCAAGAAGGGCCAGAAGATCGTCCTGCCCGACGGCTACAAGGACAAGGGCCCGATCAAGACCACCACGACGGTGGCGCGTCCGGCGCCCGTTGAGCCCCCGAACACGTACGCCAAGGTCGAGGCCCCGGCCCCGCGGCCCTCGGCGCCGCCGATCGGCGCGTCGCCGGCGCCCACGCCGTCGAACCCGGTTCCGTACACGCCCAGCTATTCGCGTCCCAGTGCGCCGATCGCCGCCCAGCCGGCAGCCCCGCCGGCGTCGACGCGTCCGCTCATCGAGAGCAGCGCCGCCCCGACCGAGGCCGAGATCATCGCCTCGGGCAAGGGCAAGTTCGCCTGGCCGGTGCGCGGCGAGATCATCTCGGACTTCGGGGTGAAGGGCACGGGCCAGCGCAACGACGGCCTGGACATTCGCGCCGCCCAAGGCACGCCGGTGCTGTCGGCGGCCGACGGCAAGGTGGCCTATGCCGGCAACCAGGTCCCGAGCTTCGGCAACCTGGTCCTGGTCAAGCACGCAGACGGCTGGGTCACCGCCTACGCCCACCTGTCCAGCATCAACGTCAAGATGCAGCAGGACGTGCGCCAGGGCGAACAACTGGGCGCGGTGGGCGCCACCGGCGGCGCCAACGAATCCAAGCTGCACTTCGAGATGCGCTACGCGCCGACGGTCAAGGACAAGGCCAAGCCGGTCGATCCGGGCCTGGTCCTGCCGCGCTAAGGCTTCGACTTAGAAAACCGAACGGCCCGCTTCGAGAGAGGCGGGCCGGTTCGCTATCTACCGCCCCAGCGCCCCAGCCAGGGCCGTCGCTCTCGAGCCGGCCGCGTCCACAGGAAACTGGCGACCGGGCCCCACGCGGGGGACGTTCATCGCGAACGACTCGTCCTACGGTCGTGGCGGCGTCCGGGCGACGCCGTGTTGAGTGTGGAGTTGCGTATGGCGTCGCGCTTTGTCTTGCCGATGGTGGTGCTGGCCCTGGGCCTGGGGGCGTGCGGCGCCGAGCCAGCCAAAAACCCCGAAGGCGCGGCGGGCGCGATCTCAGCGTCGCCGGCCGGCGGCGGCTTTACGATCGAAAACAGCACCGTCATCCCGATCCGCGCCAAGGCGAGCGGCCGCGACTACGAGATCTTCGTCAAGACGCCGCCCGGCTACGGCAAGCCCGAGAACGTCGGCCGCCGGTATCCGGTGATCTACCTGACCGACGGACCCTACACCTTCCAAGTGGCGTCAGCGGTGTCGCGTCTGCCGTTCAGCCAGGAGCGCTTCAACGAGTTCATCGTGGTGGGCCTGTCGTGGGCCAAGGGCGATCCCCCAGCCGACAGCCGCCGACGCGACCTGACGCCGTGGCGCGATCCCGAGATCAACGGCGAGACCGGCGGCGGCCAGGCGCACTTCGAGTTCCTGAAGGGCGAGGTGCTGCCCCTGGTCGAGGGGCGCTATCGCATCGACCCGGCCGCTCGCACTCTGGCGGGACAGTCCTATGGTGGTCTGTTCGGCCTGTGGGTCGCGTTCAATGCGCCGGGGACGTTCCAGAACTACGTCCTGACCAGCCCGTCGATCTGGTTCGCCGGCCGGCGGATCCTCGCCGACGAGGCCGCCTATGCCAAGGGCCACAAGGACCTGAAGGCGACCCTCTACCTGGCCACCGGCTCGCGGGAGCATCCCGGGCCCGGCGGTTGCCCAGGCTGCGACAACGACATGATCGCGGACCAGGCGCGGCTGGCGGCGGCCCTGAAGGCGCGAAACTATCCGGGCCTGCGCCTGCGGACCGACATCGTCGAGGACGGCTTCCACGAGACCACGTTCCCGGTGGGCCTGATCCGTGGAATGCAGTGGCTGTATCTAAAATCCTGAGGCCGTTTTCCCGGGGTCAGAGCGTCCGGGTCATGAAGACGCTGTTCGGGTCGAGCTTGTAGCTCCCGAACGGCGCGCAGGGCGTGAAGCCGTTGCGGGCGTACATCTCGCGCGCCGGGACGAAGAAACCGCCGGCTCCCGTTTCCAGGCTCAGGCGCGCCAGGCCCAGGCCGATCGCGTGGGCGACCAGGTGGTCCAGCGTGGCCTGGCCCACGCCGCGACGGCGATAGCCGGCGGCGGTGTGCATGGACTTGATCTCGCCATGCGTGGCGTCCAGCCGCTTGACCGCGCCGACGCCGGCCAGGTCCTGGCCGTCCCACACGGCGAAGAAGTCGAGGCCGGCCTCGCGCATGGCGTCCAGCGGCATGACGTGGCAGCTCTCCTCGGGGGCGGTCGAGCGCATGGCCGCGAAGTGGGTGGCCAGCAGCGCCACGACCCGGGCGTCGTCGAAGTCGCCGGGAACGATGCGGAAGGCGGGGGCGGTGATGTCCATGGGCTCAGGTCGTCGTGCTGTTGATGACAGGATAGGTTAGCTCGGCAGCTTCACGCCCAGCTCGCCGGCCAGGTCGCGGACGAACTGCCAGGCCACCCGGCCCGAGCGTCCGCCGCGCTGTTGCGACCACTGCAGGGCCCGGCGCTCGAGGTCCGGCGCTCGCAGCCCGAACTGCTCGGCATAGGCGCGGATGGCGCTCAGATAGGTTTCCTGGTCCATCGGCGGGAAGCCGATCCACAGGCCGAACCGGTCGGAGACGCTCATCTCTTCTTCCGCGTTCTCGGCGGCGGCGATCGCGCCTTGGCGCTCGACATGATCACGCGGCATCAGGTGGCGGCGGTTCGAGGTGGCCACGAACAGCACGTTTTCCGGCGGGCCCGAGACGCCGCCTTCCAGCGCCGACTTCAGCGCCTTGGCCGCGGCCGCGCCATCCTCGAACGAGAGGTCGTCGCACAGCACCACGAAGCGTTCCGAACGCGTACGTAGCAGGTCGAACAGCGGCGGCAGGGCGGCGACCTCGTCGCGGTCGACCTCGATCAGCTTCAGGGCCGGGAATTCGTCGGCCAGGGTGACGAAGGCCGCCTTGGTCACCGAGCTCTTGCCGGTGCCGCGCACCCCCCACAGCAACACATGGTTGCTGGGCAAGCCCACGGCGAAGCGGCGCAGGTTCTCGACGAACCGGCCCTTCTGCCGCTCAATGCCGACCAGCAGGTCCAGCGACAGCGGATAGTCCGGGGCGGGGACGAAGGCGCCGTCCTTGGGCTCGTGCCGGAACAGGCGCGCGGCGCTGAAGTCGGGCGCGGCGGGCGGTGGCGGCGCCAGGCGCTCCAGGGCGTCGGCGATGCGCGTAAGCAGGGGGGCGAGCGGGGGCGTGGACGCGTCGGTCATGGCGCGTTCCATACCCTTGTGCGGTCGCATTGCAAAAGGGGAGGCGAACGCATAGCTTCCGCCGACTTGGCGCGACCCTATGTCAGGCGGCGCGCCTCACGGAATTTCTCGGAGTCCCTATGTCCAATATCAACGCTCAAATCCTGCAGCTGGCGCCCATCCTCCTGATGGTCGTGCTGTTCTACTTCATGCTGATCCGCCCGCAGCAGAAGCGCGCGAAAGACCACCAGGCGATGCTCGGCAACCTGAAGCGCAACGACACGGTGGTGCTGTCCAGCGGCGTCATCGGCAAGATCGTCCGCGTCGAGGACAAGGAAGTGGGCGTCGAGATCGCCCAGGGCGTCACCGTCAAGGTGATGAAAGGCATGATCACCGAGGTCCGCGCCAAGGGCGAACCGGCCGCGGCCAACGACGCCAAGAACTAAGGCGCACCCGAACCCCACGCGAGGCGTTCCACGCGACGTCGCCTGAAAGTCACTGATCCATGCTGACCCTCTCCCGCTGGAAGATCATCGCCGTCACCCTGTCGGTGATCTTCGGCATCCTGTTCTCCCTGCCCAACGTCATCCCGCAGAAGACGTTGGACGCCATGCCCGGCTGGCTGCCGCACCAGAAGCTGAACCTCGGCCTCGACCTGCAAGGCGGCTCGTATCTGCTGTACGAGGTGGACACCGACGCCCTGCACCGCGAGCGTCTGTCCAACCTTCTGGAAGACACGCGCACCCAGCTGCGCAACGAGCAGATCCCGTTCGGCGAACTGGCCCAGCAGGGCGAGGTGATCAGCGTCCGCATCGGCGACGCCGCCCGCTTCAATGACGCCGTGAACCTGCTGCGCAAGAATCTCGGCGCGCCGCTGGTCGGCGTGATCGGCGGCAAGGACGTCACGGTCGCCAGCAAGGACGACAACCGCATCGAGGTTCGCTTCGTGGCGGAAGCCGCCAAGGCCGACGAGGCCAAGGCTGTCGAGCAGTCGATCGAGACCATCCGTCGCCGGATCGACAGCCTGGGCACTAAGGAACCCTCGATCAACCGCCAAGGCACGAACCGGATCATGATCCAGGCGGCCGGCGAGAGCGATCCCGAGCGGCTGAAGGCCGTCATCGGCAAGACCGCCAAGCTGACCTTCCAGATGGTCGACGAGACGGTGACCCCCGAGGACATCCAGGCCGGCCGCATCCCGCCCGGCTCGGAAGTGCTGCCCGGCGACCGCTTCGCGCCGTTCTACGTCGTCAAGAAGCGGGCGGTGGTGTCGGGCGAGGAGCTGACCAACGCCTCCCAGACCTTCGACCAAAACGGCCAGCCGGCCGTCGCCTTCTCGTTCAACGGATCGGGCGCGCGCAAGTTCGGCGACGTCACTCTGCGCAACCACGGCAAGCGGTTCGCCATCGTCCTCGACAAGAAGGTGCTTTCGGCGCCGGTCATCAACGACCCGATCACGGGCGGTAGCGGCATCATCACCGGCAGCTTCACGGCCCAGAGCGCCAACGAGCTGTCGCTGCTGCTGCGGTCGGGCGCTCTGCCCGCGCCGCTGAACCCGGAAGACCAGCGCACCGTGACCGCCGAGCTCGGCGCCGACGCCGTCAAGGCCGGCTCGATCTCGCTGGCCATCGGCGCGGTCTCGATGTTCGTGTTCGTGATCCTGGCCTACGGCCTGTTCGGCGGCTTCGCGGCCATCGCCCTGGTGATCAACGTGCTGCTGATCGTCGGCATCATGTCGGTGACCCAGGCGACCCTGACCTTCCCGGGCATCGCCGGCCTGATCCTGACCCTGGCCGTGGCCGTCGACGCCAACGTGCTGATCTACGAGCGCATGCGCGACGAGGCCAATGCCGGGCGAACGCCCATGGCGGCGGCCGACCACGGCTACAAGCTGGCCCTGACCTCGATCCTGGACGCCAACATCACCAGCCTGATCTCGGGCCTGATCATGTTCAGCTTCGGCTCGGGCCCGGTGAAGGGCTTCGCCTGGACCCTGGTGATCGGCGTGTTCACGTCGCTGTTCACCGCCATCTTCATCACGCAAGTGCTCATCGGCTGGTGGTTCAAGACCACCAAGCCGAAGAAGCTGCCGATCGCATAGGAGACCCGACCATGCGTTGGCCCCTCATTCGCTACATTCCCCGTTCGACCCACTTCCGCTTCGTGCGCTGGGCCCCGGTCGCGGCCATCTTCTCGGCGGTCCTGATCGTCGCCTCGATCGGCTTGCTGGTCTTCCAGGGTCTGAACCTGGGCATCGACTTCAAGGGCGGCGTCGCCCTGGAAATCGCCATGCCACGTCCCGTGCCGCTGGCGCAGCTGCGTACGACGCTGGACCAGATCGGCGCCCATGACGGCCAGGTGCAGGGCTTCGGTTCGCCGAACTCGGCCATGGTCAAGTTCCTGCCGGCCAAGGGCGAGAACGTCAGCGCCGCGTCCAAGCACGTCGAAGCCGAGTTGGTGAAGCGCTTCCCCGACCTGAAGGTGACCAGCCGCTCGGAAGTCGGCGCCAAGGTGTCCGGCGAGCTGCTGCTGTCGGGCTTCAAGGCCCTGGCCGTGGCCCTGCTCCTGACCCTGGGCTACATCTGGTTCCGCTTCGGCCTGTCGTACGGCACGGGCGCGGTCGTGGCCGTGATCCACGACATCGTCCTGACCCTGGGTCTGCTGTCGTTCCGGCACATCGAGTTCTCGATGACCGAGATCGCGGCCCTGCTGACGGTCATCGGCTATTCGATGAACGAGAAGGTCATCACCTTCGACCGTCTGAAGGAAAACCTGCGCAAGTACCGCACCACGCCGCTGCGCGACGTCATCGACCTGTCGGAGAACGAGCGTCTGTCGCGGACGATCATCACCGGCACCACGGCCCTCTTGGCCCTGGGCGGGACGATGGCGTTCGGCGGCCCGGTCCTATATCCGCTGGTGTTCACGATGATCTTCGGGATCGTCATCGGCACCTATTCGTCGGTCTATATCGCTCTGCCCATGATCCTGATCTGGGGCGTCAAGCGTAACGACGAGGAAGCCACGCCGATCAAGCTCGGCGCGGCCTCGCGGCCCTGATGCGGCAACCGCCGTCCATCGACGCCTGGGGCGGCGGCGGCTTTCGGGTCTCCGGCGACTGGCGGCCCGGCTCGCTGCTGATCATCGACGATCAGCCGCGCGACTGGGCCGCGACCGCCCTGGCCGAGCTGACGCCGGAGTCGTTCGCCGAGGTGTTCGCGGCGACGGGGACGGTGGAGTTCGTCCTGCTCGGCACGGGCCTGGTCAACGCCCTGCCGCCGCGCTCCGTCCGCGACGCCTTGAAGGCCGCGGGCGTGGGTCTGGAGTTCATGAGCACCGAGGCGGCGGCCCGCACCTACAACGTCCTGGCCAGCGAAGGCCGGCGGCTGGCGGCGGCGCTGATCGCCGTTTGAGGCGGGATCGGGCTTCGGGCTCATGGCTCGAAGCCCTCGGGCGCGGGTTCGACTGAACAGAAGTGCTCGATCCAGCTCGTGAAGCTGTCGGCGGCGACGGTCACGCCGCCGTCGTCATGGTCCCAGAACCACACGGTCGAACGGTTCGCGCCGGGGCCGGCGTCGAAGCAGAACAGGTTGCCCCCACAATCGGCGGCGAAGGCGACCAGGTGGTCCGGCATGCCGCCGCCGCGCCAGTCTTCCGTCAGCCGGATGATCTCTTCGGGGGCGAAGAAGTCGGATACGTCCGCGAAAGGCGCCTCGGCGGCCAGGAGGCCGTCCAGCAGCGCGATCGATGGYCGGGGCAGGCCATGCGCCAGGACCGCCGTTCGATAGTCCCCTGGCAGGACGAAGCCGAACCGCGCCTCGACCGCGTCCAGGTCTGGGCCGGTGACCTTCTCTGGCGAGTAGTCCTCATGCGTCCACTTTTCGATGAATCGTTCGAGGGACAAGCGTCGCTCCAACTCTCAAGCCTGCGCCACCCGGGCAAGACGACACCGGTTCTCTCGACGCCGCAATAGTGCTCGAGACTCGTGGTCTTGCTTGGGTGACGACCGTGCCGGCCGAGACGTCGAAGACCGTTGTTACCCGGAGCTTTGCCGACTCTCCCGAACCGTCCTATGGTCGCGCCAACGCCATAAGGGATCCGAGGGGGAAACCGATGTCCGGACTGCTTTCCAATTTCCGCAACACAGTCATCGTCAGCTTCGTGCTGGCGCTGGTGATCATCGTCGGCTACGCGCACAGCCCGCACGGCCACGACGGCGCCTATTTCCAGGCCATCTTCCGCTGGCTGCACGTGATGTTCGGCATCCTGTGGATCGGGCTGCTGTACTATTTCAACTTCGTGCAGATCCGGGTGATGCCGCAGATCCCGGCCGAGCTGAAGCCGGCGGTCAGCAAGTACATCGCGCCGGAAGCTCTGTTCTGGTTCCGCTGGGCGGCCCTGGCCACCTGGGTCATGGGCGTGATCCTGGCCTTCAGCCGCGGCTATCTGCTGGAAGCCGCGACCCTGGGCCTGGCCGGCGGTTACACGCCCGGCGTCGACATGGGCTTCACCTTCATCGGCACCGGCATGTGGCTGGCCACGGTGATGTTCCTGAACGTCTGGGTCTTCATCTGGCCGAACCAGAAGATCGCCCTGGGCATGGTCGAGGCCGACGCCGACGCCAAGGCCAAGGCGGCCAAGACGGCGATGCTGTTCTCGCGCACCAACACGCTGCTCAGCCTGCCGATGCTGGCGACCATGGCGATGAACCAGACGCTGTTCGGCTGACGCCGGACACGACACGCTGTAAGGGGAGGGCCCGCCATCTCGGCGGGTCTTTTCTGTTTGAAGACCATGGCCGACACTGAAACCCTCGACGACCTCGTCCGCCGCGTCGATCCCGACCGCTGGCTGGTCAGCCGGTTCATCGGCGACCCGGCCGCGCGGGCCGACGTGATCGCGCTTTTCGCCATGAACTACGAGCTGGCCCGGGTGGCGGGCGGGGTCTCCAACGCCCTGATGGGCGAGATCCGCCTGACCTGGTGGCGCGAGGCCATGGAAGAGATCGCGGCCGGCAAGGCGCCGCGCAAGCATCCCAATGTCGAGGCCTTGGCGGGCTCGAAGATCGACCCCAACGCCCTGGCCGCGATGGCCGAGGCGCGCGTCGCCGATCTCGACGAGGGGCCGCTGAAGGACGAGGCGGCGGTGCTGGCCTATGTCGACGCCACCGCCGGCGCCCTGGCCGTGCTGGCCGCTCGGCGGCTGGATCCGAGCGCCGTTCCGCACGCCGTCAAGGGCGCGGCCCGGGCTTATGGGCTCTCGGGCCTGTGGCGGCTGAAACAGGCCGGCCGCTCGCGCCTGCCGGCGGACTGGACGCAAGCCGACGTGGCGCGGCGGGTCGAGGCCCAGCTGAAGGCGGCGCGGGGCGAGGCGAGGGGACTGCCCGTGGCGGCCTTCCCGGCCGTGGCGCCGGCGGCGCTGGCGCGCGCCTATGCGGCCGGGCGCGAGATGGGCGAGCTGGAGAAGAAGGCGCGGCTGACGTTCGCCGTGGCGACGGGGCGGCTCTAAGCGCCAACAACATCTGTCATCCCGGGCGAAGCGCAGCGAAGACCCGGGACCGCAACGAGCTCAGCGCTTCCGGCGGTCCCGGCTCGGCGCGCTTCGCGCTTGGCCGGGATGACAGTTTTTTATCGCATCATTTCCCCGGCCGCGTATTCCCCGTCCACTGGTCCAGCCAGTCCAGCACCTCCTTGTGCCACTGCACCGAGTTCTGGGCCTTCAGCACCCAGTGGTTCTCGTTGGGGAAGTACAGCAGCTTGCTGGGCACGCCCTTGCGCTGCAGGGCGGTGAAGGCCGACAGGCCCTGTTCGACCGGGATGCGGTAGTCCAGCTGGCCCTGCACGACCAACTGCGGCTTGGTCCATTTGCCGACGTGGTCGACCGGGTTGAACTTGTCGTACGTGGTGTTCGGCTGCCAGGGCGTGCCGCCGTTCTCCCATTCGGTGAACCACAGCTCCTCGGTGACATAGCCCATCGAGCGGGTGTCGAAGACGCCGTCGTGGTCGACCAGGCACTTCCAGGGCTGGTTCCACTCGCCGGCGATCCAGTTGATCATGTAGCCGCCGTACGAGGCGCCCAGGGCGCAGGCGCGGTCGCCGTCCAGGAAGGCGTACTTGCCCAGCGCGGCGGCCCAGCCCTTCTGCAGGTCCTCCAGCGGGCGATCACCCCAGTGCTGGCTGATCGCGTCGGTGAAGGCCTGGCCGTAGCCGGTCGAGCCATGGAAATCGACCATCACCACGGCATAGCCGGCATTGGCGTAGATCTGCGGGTTCCAGCGATAGCTCCAGCTGTTGCTGAACGAGCCCTGCGGGCCGCCGTGGATCAGGAAGGCGACCGGATACTTCTTGGCCGGGTCGAAATTGGCCGGCTTGACGACGAAACCGTGCACCTCCTCGTCGTTCCAGCCCTTGAACGCGAACTGCTGGGGCTCGCCCCAGGCGACGTCCTTCAGGGCTTCGCCGCTGACGCTGGCGACCTTGATGGGCGGGCCCTTGGAGGCGGTCACATAGAGCTCGGACGGGCTTTTCAGCGAGTCGGACGCATAGACGACGCCGGTCGGGCCGACGTCGAAGGCGGTGACGTGGCCTTCGCCAGTCAGGGCGGTGACCTTGCCGCTCTTCACGTCGATGGCGAACAGCTTGCCTTGGCCGACGTCCAGGGCGGTGGCGTAGATGGTCTTGCCGTCACGGCTCCAGGCGATCGAGTCGGCCGAGCGGTCCCAGGTCGGGGCCAGCTCGCGCTCCTGGCCGGTGGCCTGGTCGCGCAGGATGATGCCGAAGCGGTCGGCCTCGAAGCCCGGGCGCTTCATGGCGCGATAGGCGGCCAATTGGCCGTCGGGCGAGAAGACTGGGGCGGTGTCCCAGGCCTTGTTGGCGGCGGTCAGGTTCTGGAGCTTCTCGGACCCGTCCAGCGGCGCGGCCCAGACGTCGTAGTTGGTGGTCCAGGGCTCGTCCTTGCCAGCGACCTTGGCCGAGAAGGCGACGGCCTTGCTGTCGGGGGTGATCGCGAAGTCCTCGTCGCCGCCATAGGGCTTGGTCGGGGTGTCGCCGTCGAAGCCCTTCATCAGGTCGATCGGCTGACCGGCCGCCGCGCCGTTGGCGTCCAGCGCGTAGGCGAACAGGTGGTTCTTGGTCCCGTCGTTCCAGGTGTCCCAGTGGCGGACGAACAGGCGATCATAGACCACGCCGGTGGCCTTGGTCGCGGTCTTGGCCGCCAGCCTGGCCTCGGTGCAGGCGAAGTCGGCGCAGTCGGCGAACACGGCCAGGGCGACGACGATGGTCTTGCCGTCCGGAGCGACCTTGTAGGCCTGGACGTCGAACGGAGCCTTGGTCACCTGGGTCGCGGTCTCGCCGGTGACGTCGGTGCGGAACACCTGCTCGGTCCCGCCCGCGCGGCTGGACGAGAAGTAGATCGCCTTGCCGTCGGCGCTCCAGCGGCCGCTCGAGGCCCCGCCGTCCGAGATCTTCAGCCGGCGCGGCGCCATCCTGGCCTTCAGGTCGGCGACCCACAGCGACATCGTCGCCTTGTTGGCCGGATAGTCCAGGGTGCGCACGGAATACAGGACGTAGCGGCCGTCCGGCGAGACGCGCGGATCGCTGAGGCGGTCCAGGCTGGCCATGTCCTTGGCGGTGAAGGCGTGGGGCTTTTGTGGGGCGGTTTGCGGAGACGCCCGGACGCCTTGGGCATGGGCCGCGCCGGCCAGGGCCACGGTGAGGGCGACGGCGGAGGCGGCGAGGCGCAAACTCTTGATCATGAAACCCAATTTCCCGGAAACAGTTATCCCTTTGGCGGCGGAGCCTAGTCCCGCTTTGGGCTGCCGCCTAGGGGAACCGGGGACGAGATTCCCCAGCCCGGAACGTTGACCAGCGTTCTGTTTCCGTCTGTGCGCGTTCGTAATAAAAGTGAAATAAAGTCAGTCGCTTAGCCGGTAACAATCCGAAACAGGACTTGCTTTGCCGCGACGCAGCATCCTTCCTACATGCTTAAGTCGGGGCGATAGGACGGCCGTAGAGTCGTCCGTCCAACGATAAGGGTCTCTGGTGTCGGCTTCGGGTTATTTTCAGCACACGGTCRCAGGACCGGTGATCTTCGCGGGGATCGGCCTGCACACCGGCGAGCACGTGCGCGTCGCGGTGCGTCCGGCGGCCCCCGAGGCGGGGATCGTCTTCGTGCGGACCGACGTGCACGACCGTGACAATCGCGTCCCCGTCACCGCCGCGGCGGTGTGCCAGACGCAACTGGGCACGGTCATCAACAATGGCGACGACGTCCGCGTCTCGACCATCGAGCACCTGATGGCGGCCCTGGCGGCCCTGTCGATCGACAACTGCGTCGTCGAGCTGGACGGCCCGGAAGTGCCGATCATGGACGGCTCGTCCGAGCCGTTCGTCCAGATCCTGGACCGCGCCGGCCGCCGCAAGCAGGAAGCCGTCCGCCAGTACCTTGAGATCCTGGCCCCGATCACGGTGGAGGAGGGCGACAAGCGCGCCAGCCTGCTGCCGTCGGACCGTTTCGAGGTCGCCTTCGAGATCGCCTTCGATTGCAAGGTCATCGGCCGCCAGGCCGTGGACCTGACCGTCGACGAAGAATCGTTCCGCGCCGAACTGTCGGACTGCCGCACCTTCGGCTTCGTCCGCGACGTCGAGGCCCTGCGCGCCATCGGCCTGGCCCGCGGCGGTTCGATGGAAAACGCCGTGGTCATCGACGGCGACCGCGTGCTGAACCCGGAAGGCCTGCGCCGGCCGGACGAGTTCGTTCGCCACAAGGCGCTGGACGCGGTGGGCGACCTCTACGTGCTGGGCAAGCCGATTCTCGGCCGCTTCGAAGGCGTGCTGGCCGGTCACGGCCTCAATAACGCCGTGGTTAGAGCGTTGCTGGCCCAACCGCGCGCCTGGCGCCTTCGCGCCCTCGCGTCGGAACTGGCGGAAGCGGTTTAGATAGCACTCCGAGAGTCGGGGCTCGGCGTTCGCATTTGCGCCTTTGACGGCGTGGTGTAGAAGCCTTGCACGGCGCTGGGGCGCACGTTTGCTTCTAGGGTGAGAGACTCCGTGCTTCGCAATTTCTCGGGACGTTCGGCCGTCACTATCGCCGCTATACTCGTCGCCGTCTCGGTGGCGGGCTGCGCCGGCAAGTCCAAGAAGCCCTCCCTCGCCTATGAAGAGCGTCCCGTCGAACTGCTGTACTCCACCGGCGCCGATCGCCTGGACCGCGGCAACTGGAACGAGGCCGTCGACTATTTCCGCGAGGTCGAGCGCCAGCACCCCTATTCGGAATGGTCGCGCCGCTCGATCCTGATGACCGGCTACGCCCACTACATGGGCAATAACTACAACGAGGCCATCGGCGACGCCGACCGGTTCATCTCGCTGTATCCCGGTAATCCGTCGGCCCAGTACGCCTTCTATCTGAAGGCCATCTGCTACTTCGAGCAGATCGTCGACGTGAACCGCGACCAGGCCGCCACCGAGCAGGCCCTGGCCGCCCTGCGCGACGTCGTCCAGCGCTATCCGACCACGGAATACGCCCAGGACGCCCGCCTGAAGATCGACATGGTCAACGACCAGCTGGCCGGCAAGGAAATGGCCATCGGCCGCTATTATCTGAAGAACGGCCAGACCCTGGCCGCGATCGGCCGCTTCAAGGCGGTGATCGAGAAGCACCAGACCACCTCGCACACGCCCGAAGCCCTGTTCCGCCTGGTCGAGTCGTACATGACCCTGGGTCTGCTGGACGAGGCCAAGCGCAACGGCGCGGTGCTGGGCTACAACTTCCCGGGCGACCGCTGGTACGCCGACGCCTACAAGCTGCTCAACGACAACGGCCTCAAGCCCGCCGTCGAGCCCCTGAAGGCGGGCACCAAGCGCAACGCCCTGGATCGGATCCTGTCGAAAGACAAGTCCACCACCCTGGCGCCTCCCGGCGAGAAGAAGTCCAAGAAGGGCGGCCTGATGGGCGTCCTGGGCATGTAGTGACGAGGGATCGGACGCCAATATCGGACGTTGATCCCGTTTCGTTCTACCTTTGCGCTTTGAGAAAGCGTGATTCCCGGCGATCTTCCGCATCATGCTGATCGGCCTTTCCATCCGTGACGTCGTGCTCATCGAGAGCCTGGACCTGGCCATCGGCGAGGGCCTGACCGCGCTCACCGGCGAAACCGGCGCGGGCAAGTCGATCATCCTCGACGCCCTGGGCCTGGCCACCGGCGCGCGCGCCGACGCCGGGCTGGTGCGCCGAGGGGCGAGCGGCCACGCCTCGGCCACCGCCATCTTCGCCCTGCCGGCCGACCACCCCGCCTTCGCCTATCTCGACGAAAAGGGCCTGGACTACGGCCGCGACGAGGACCTCGTTTTGCGCCGCCAGCTGTCGCCCGACGGCCGCTCGCGCGCCTTTGTCAACGACCAGGCCACCAGCGTCGGGGTGCTGAAGGACCTGGGCGGCCTGCTGCTGGAGGTCCACGGCCAGCACGAGACCGTCGGCCTGCTGGATCCCAAGACCCACCGGGGCCTGCTGGACGCGTTCGGCAGCGTCTCGATCTCGGCCGTCGCCTCGGCCTGGAGCGGCTGGCGCGCTGCTCGCGAGAAGGCCGAGGGCCTGCGCGACCTGGCCGGCCGCGCCGCCGCCGAGACCGAGGAACTGACCCTGCGCCTGTCCGAGCTGGACCGGCTGGACCCCCGCGAAGGCGAGGAGACCAGCCTGGCCGAGGAACGGGCCCTGCTGAGTTCGGCCGAGAAGGCCATCATCGACATCGCCTCGGCACAGGACTGCCTGGGCGGAGACTTCTCCGGCAAGCTGGCCCAGGCCTATCGCGCCCTGGAGCGGGCCCGCGAACGCGCGCTTCAGGCCGGCGCCCCGGCCGATGGCGCGGCCATGAGCCGGCTGACCGCCGCCTGCGAGGCCGTCGACCGCGCTCTGGTCGAGGCGCAGGAAGCCAGCGCCGCCATCGACGCAGTCGCCGAATCCTTCGAGTTCGAGCCCGATCGCCTGGAAAAGGCCGAGGAACGGCTGTTCGCCCTGCGCGGCATGGCCCGCAAGCTCAACGTCCTGGTCGAGGACCTGCCGGCCAAGCGCGCCGAGTTCGCCGCCCGCCTGCAAGCCATCGAGACCTCCGAAGAGGCCCTGAAGGCGGCCGACCAAGAGGCCGCCGAGGCGCGCGAGGCCTATCTCTACGCCGCCGAGGCGCTGTCGGCCGAGCGCCGCGCGGCCGGTGACGCCCTGGCCAAGGCCGTCGAGGGCGAGCTGGCGCCGCTGAAGCTGGAAAAGGCCAGGTTCCGAGTCGCGGTCGAGACCCTGCCCGAGGATCGCGCCGGCCCGACCGGCCTGGACCGCGTGGCCTTCGAAATCTCGACCAACCCCGGCGCGCCGTTCGGCCCGATGGAGGCCATCGCCTCGGGCGGCGAGTTGGCCCGCTTCGCCCTGGCGCTCAAGGCCGCCCTGGCGGCGCGCGGCGGCGGTCCGCAGCCGCTGATGATCTTCGACGAGGTCGACCAGGGCGTCGGCGGGGCCGTGGCCGACGCGGTCGGCCTGCGCCTGAAGCGCCTGGCCGCCAATGCCCAGGTGCTGGTGGTCACCCACTCGGCCCAGGTGGCCGCGCGGGGTGACGCCCACTGGCGGATCTCCAAGTCCGGCGACGACACCTCGACCCGCACCAAGGTCGAGCCGCTGACCCCGGTCCAGCGCGAGGAAGAGATCGCCCGGATGCTGTCGGGCGCGGAGGTCACCGAGGCCGCGCGCGCGGCGGCGCGGGCATTGATGGTTTAGCTAGACCTTTTTTCAGTTTCCTCTCTCGTCATCCCGGCCGCAGCGAAGCGGAGAGCCGGGACCCAGGGGCCGCCGCAGTGCGCTTGGCCCCTGGGTCCCGGGTCGGCTTCGCCG
>NZ_JBFUJD010000095.1:0-18226 GCF_056401555.1 Caulobacter sp. P4_E5 | reverse complement strand
GTCGAGAGCAGCGGGTATAGTAGAGCCGTGGGCGGGGGGGCAAGCGGCGTGGGCTTGACTTCCCAAGCGAGCGTGACGCCAAGAAGGCGGCCATGACCCTTTCGAGCACGACTCCCCGGCCGCTGATCGCCGGAAACTGGAAGATGAACGGTCTTTCGGCCGCTCTCGACGAGGCCCGCGCCGTCGCGGCGGGTCTGGACCGCCAGCCAGCCGCCGCGCGCGTCGCGATCTTTCCACCCGCCACCCTGCTGCACCGCCTCGTCCAGGCCGTCGAGGGTTCGTTCGTCCTGGTCGGCGGCCAGGACTGCCATCACAAGGCCAGCGGCGCGAACACGGGCGACGTCTCGGCCGAGATGATCGCCGACGCCGGCGCCATGCTGGTGATCTGCGGCCACTCCGAGCGTCGCACCGACCACGGCGAGACCTCGGCGCAAGTAGCCAGCAAGGCCGAGGCGGCGCTGGCCGCCGGCCTGGAGCCCATCATCTGTGTTGGCGAGACCCTGGACCTGCGCCAGTCGGGCCAAGCGGTGGCGTACGTCCTGAACCAGGTCCGCGAATCCCTGCCGGCCAGCCTCGCGGGACAGGCCTTCAACATCGCCTACGAGCCCCTGTGGGCCATCGGCACCGGCCATGTGGCCTCGGTCGACAACATCGTCGAGATGCACGCGGCCATCCGCGCCGAGCTCATCGTCCTGTTCGGCGAGCAGGGCCGGGTGGTTCCGATCCTGTACGGCGGCTCGGTCAAGCCCGAGAATGCTCGCGAGATCCTGGCCGCGCCGGACGTCGGCGGCGCCCTGGTCGGCGGCGCCTCGCTGAAGGCCAAGGATTTCCTGGCCATCGTCGAAGCGGCCTGACGCCGAAACCCCTCTGGAGACAGGCTGTGCGAGCGCGTGGCCTCGTCCCAGAATCCTTGACATCACGGCGCCCACGTGCGCCTTACCGCGCCTTGCAAATCACCGCGTATTCAAGACTTTCATGACCACCATGCACGCCTATCGCACCCACAACTGCGGCGCTCTCCGCGCTTCCGACACCGGCTCCTCGGTGCGCCTGTCGGGCTGGATCCACCGCAAGCGCGACCACGGCGGTCTGGTCTTCATCGACCTGCGCGACCACTACGGCCTGACCCAGCTGGTGCTGCATCCGGAGACCCCGGGCTTCAGCGTCGTCGAGCGCCTGCGCGCCGAAAGCGTGATCCGCGTCGACGGCGAAGTCGTCGCTCGCGACGCCAGCGTGGTGAACCCCAACCTGCCGACCGGCGAGATCGAGATCCGCGTCTCGGCCGTCGAGGTGTTGAGCGAGGCCGCCGAGCTGCCGCTGCCGGTCTTCGGCGAGCCGGACTATCCCGAAGAAATCCGCCTGAAGCACCGCTATCTCGACCTGCGCCGCGAGACCCTGCACAAGAACATCGTGCTGCGGTCGCGCGTGATCCAGTCGATCCGCAACCACATGTTCGCGCAGGGCTTCAACGAGTTCCAGACGCCGATCCTGACGGCCAGCTCGCCGGAAGGCGCGCGCGACTTCCTGGTGCCTTCGCGCCTGCATCCCGAGAAGTTCTACGCCCTGCCGCAGGCGCCCCAGCAGTTCAAGCAGTTGCTGATGGTCTCGGGCTTCGACCGCTATTTCCAGATCGCCCCGTGCTTCCGCGACGAAGACCTGCGCGCCGACCGCTCGCTGGAATTCTACCAGCTCGACGTCGAGATGAGCTTCGTGACCCAAGAAGACGTGTTCGCGGCCATCGAACCGGTCATGCACGGCGTGTTCGAGGAATTCAGCAACGGCAAGCCGGTCTCGCCGATCAGCGGGACCCACACCTTCACCAACGACTTCGGCCAGAGCTTCGAGCATCAAGGTTTCGAGCGCCTGACCTATGCGCAGTCGATGGCCTGGTACGGCAGCGACAAGCCGGACCTGCGCAACCCAATCAAGATGGCGAACGTCTCGGAGCACTTCCGTGACGGGGGCTTTGGCCTGTTCGCCAAGATCCTGGGCGCCGACGCCAAGAACCAGGTGTGGGCCATCCCTGCGCCGACCGGCGGCAGCCGCGCCTTCTGCGACCGCATGAACAGCTGGGCTCAGGGCGAAGGCCAACCGGGCCTTGGCTACGTCTTCTGGTCAGAAGACCAGGGCGGCTGGGGCGGCCCGATCGCCAAGAACCTGGGCGAGCCGACGCAGGCCTTGATGGAGTCGCTGGGCCTGGGCTCTGGCGACGCCGCTTTCTTCGTGGCCGGCGATCCGGCCGTGTTCGCCAAGTTCGCCGGCCTGGCCCGCACCCGGGTCGGCACGGAGCTGAAGCTGGTCGACGAGAACCAGTTCAAGTTCTGCTGGATCGTCGACTTCCCGATGTTCGAGTGGAACGAGGACGAGAAGAAGGTCGACTTCTCGCACAATCCGTTCTCGATGCCGCAAGGCGGTCTGGAGGCCCTGGAGACCCAGGATCCGCTGACCATCCGCGCCTACCAGTACGACATCGTCTGCAACGGCTATGAGCTGTGCTCGGGCGCGATCCGGAACCACAAGCCCGAGATCATGCTCAAGGCCTTCGAGACGGCCGGCTACGGCCCGGAAGTGGTCGAAGAGCAGTTCGGCGGCATGCTGAACGCCTTCCGCTACGGCGCGCCGCCGCACGGCGGTCTGGCCCCCGGCATCGACCGCATCGTCATGCTGCTGGCCGACCAGGTGGCCATCCGCGAGGTCATCGCCTTCCCGCTGAACCAGCAGGGCCAGGATCTCTTGATGAACGCCCCGGCCAACGTCCTCGACAAGCAGCTCAAGGAGCTGCACATCCGCACCGCGCCGCCCATCAAGGTGTAAGGCGCGGCGGAAACGCCGATACGAAAAAGCCCTCCGGTCTGACGATCGGAGGGCTTTTTTCTTGCCGGCGTTCTTTCTCGTAAGCAGATCAGGCGGCGAGGGCGCCGGTCACCACTTCGGGGCCTTGGGCGGCTTCGGCGGAGCCGGAGGAGCGGGCGGCGCCTTGGGCATCTCGCGCAGCAGCATGAAGTGCGCGCCCTTCAGGCCGTTGCAGGGGCGCACGGTGAGGCCGGCGGGCAGGCGCACACCGCCGTCGCCGCAGGCCTCGTCCAGCTGGTCCTGGTCCAGGCCTCGGGCGCCAGTGAAGTCCGCGCCGGTCAGGACGGTCATGGTCAGGTCGGCGTTGCGGAAGTCCGCACCCGTGAAGATCGCGCCGCGCAAGATCGAGCTCGTCAGGTCGGCGTTGCGGAAATTGGCGCCTTCGAACCGACCGCCGGTCAGGTTGGCGTGGTTGATGTCCGAGTTCGAGAAGTCCGCGTCACGGGCGTTGACGCCCTGTAGGCTCGAGCCGGTCAGCTCGGCGTTCGATAGCCGCGCCTTGGTCAGGTTGGCGCCGATCAATTGCGAGCCATGCAACTCGGACGACGACAGATCGACGCGCACCAGGATGGCGGACTGCAGATTGGCGCCGCTGCTCTCGACGCCCGACATCCGCGCATCGGTGAAATTGGCCCCGATGAAGTTGGCGCCGCGCATCTCGGCCCCGCGCAGGTCGGCGCGGCTGAGATCGGCCGCGCCGAAATTGCTGCCGTAGAACATCGCGCCGCGCAGGTCGGCGCCGATCAAGATCGCCTTGACGAAGGTCGCGCCGGTGAACTTGGCGTTCATCAGCTTGCGGCCGGCCAGGTCGCAGTTGGCGCACATCCCGCCGAAGGACGTCAGCTTGGCGACGTCCTTGTCTTCGATCGAAGCATGGGCCGGGCCGGTCAGGGCCGCGAGGCTCAGCGTCAAGGCGGCGATGGAAACGCCCAAGCGGGACATCGACTTCTCCGTGCAGTCCATACGCGACTGTGTGAGTTACGGTTTGGACCGTCGGAGGGGTAGAGACCACTTAAATCGCGGTAATGACGGGGATTTAACGGCAGCGTGGGATAGAGAGACCACGCGGAGTCAACGTGGAGTCATCGCCGCACGCCTGGTTCAACTGACTTTGTGTCAAGCCGACGGCGCGGTTCATTTCGGCGCCCGAGAAATTCACGCCCGAAAGTCTTGCCCCGGAGAAGTTCGCGCCTTGCAGATAAGCCCCGACCAAGCTGGCGTTGGTCAGGTCGGCGCGGGCGAAGCTGACGCCGGTCAGCACCGCCCCATAGGCGTTGAGGTCGCGCAGGTCGCCGCCGGCGAAGCTGGTGCGGTTCATCACCGCCGCCGAGAGGTCGGCCTGGCGCAGGCGCGCGCCCGACAGGTTCTTGTTCTTCAGCTCCAGGTTCGAGAGATCGGCCTGGAACAGGTTGCAGCGCGGGCAGCTGGCGCCGTTGCGCACCGCCGAGATCTGGCCGGCGTTCTGGGCGCTGGCGCCGGTCGCCAGGGCGAGCGAGGCGAGGGCCGCGAGGAGGGCGATCGGTTTCATTCTGGCGCAATCCTACGCGAAAAGGGGCGTTCACAGCCTGACGTAGCAAGCTTAACGCCAACCAAACGCGTCTACGAAGAGGCCATCGGTCCGGGCCGCTCCGACTGCGCGCCGCAGGTGTCGCAGACGGTCAGTCCGCCGCGTCTGGCCAAGGAGAGGTCGCCACAGGCCGGGCACATCTCGCCGTCGGCGCCCGGACGCTCCGCGCCCTCGACACGGCGGCGGCCGAACGAGGCGAAGACCAGGTTGTCGGGCGTCACGCCCCGCGAGAAGCCCTTGGAGATGAACTTGCTGGCCAGGACGGGGTCTGGCCCGACATCGTCGATCTCGTCGTCCGAGAGCGGCTTGCCCCAGCCCAGGCCATCGGCGTTGAACTCGTCGGCGTCGCCATTGGCCAGGTCGTCGCGGCCAAGGTACGACACGCCCAGCTCCCGGAAGATGTAGTCCAGGATCGAGGTCGCCGACTTGATCGAGTCGTTGCCCGAAACCGGACCCGCCGGCTCGAACTTGGTGTAGACGAAGGCGTCGACGAACTCTTCCAGCGGAACGCCATGCTGCAGGCCCAGCGACACGGCGATGGCGAAGTTGTTCATCAAGCTGCGGAAGGCCGCGCCTTCCTTGTGCATGTCGATGAAGAGCTCGCCCAGCTCGCCGTCCTCGTATTCGCCGGTGTGCAGATAGACCTTGTGGCCGCCGACGGCCGCCTTCTGGATGTAGCCCTTGCGGCGGTCGGGCAGGCGGCGACGCGAGCGGTCGCGCTCGACGATCCGTTCGACCACACGCTCGGTGACGACAGGCTCCCGGAGCGGCGCGGCGCGAGCGGGCTCGGCGGCGGGCTCGTCGGGCAGGTCGAGCTTGAAATCGACGGGCGTGGCGGCGCGTTGCAGGCGCAGGGCGCGGATGCCCGAGCGGGCGGCGGCGGCCTGGGCGCGCACGGCGTCGGCCGGCCGGGCGTCGAAGGCGACGGGGATGGCGACCGGCATGGGCAGGCAGGCGAAACTCTCGACGGCCGCCTGCATGGCCAGACGGTCGGCGAAGACCGGGGCCTCGACCGACCGGAAGGCCTCGCGCAGTTCCGGGTTCAGGGCTTCGCAGTCGCCCAGGGTTCCCGCGCCCAGCGCGTGGCGCTCGGCGGCTGCGATCTCGGTTGCGGAGAAGTCGGCGAAGGCCAGGGTGTCGAAGTCGCGGCGGGCGACGTCCTCGGCCGAGGCCCCCAGCACGTCGCGCAGGAAGCCGGCCCCGACCACGGCAGGCGCGAAGGCGGCGCGCAGGCCGTCGTGCTCGCGCAGGGCGTGCTCGGCCTTCTCGATCTCGTGGGCGGTGAAGCCGCGGGCCTGCAGCATCGCATGGTCGATGGCCGGGCTCTCGGCCAACGTGCCATGGCCCAGGGCGTGGCGGCGGGCGGCGTCCAGATCGACGGCCTCGGTCGACAGTGCTTCGAAGGCGGCGGCGCTGAAGGCGGGCAGCAGGAAGCCGTCGGCGGTCTGGGTGACCGAGACCGGCGACATGGCGGCCGCCGCGCCGACCGGCGCGCCACCCAGGCGCAGTGTCGCCTCGGCGTCCTCGAACGGGCCGACCAGGGCGGACGAGCGCAGGCCATGTTTGCGGGCCAGGGCGTGGGCTGTGGCCAGGGCGGCGGCGGCCTCGGTGGCCAATTCCGACCGCAGGGCAGCGGCGCGCACGCGACGCTCGGCCAGGGTCTTCAACACGCCTTGGCGGTCCAGGGCGTAGGCGGCGTCGGGGCCGAGGGCGGCGGCGGCCTCGGCGCTGGCCGACAGGGCCGCGCCGACAGCCAAGGCCCACAGCGCGGCGGCGGCGTCGCGGCCCTCGAGGCTGGTCTGAGACAGGCCCTGGCTCAGCAGGCAGTCGCCGACGCCGGCCAGCGACAGGCGGGCCGGTCGCTCGCCGCGATCCAGCTCCAGCGCCGTGCCCCACAGGTGGCAGACATAGGTGAAGCGCTCGACGTCGAAGCTCTCGCCGTCGAGGAAGGCGCTGGCGTCGATCGCCGCGCCGACGCCGACGCCGCGCGACAGGAACTCGGCGTCGATCGGCGACAGGGTCAGGGTGAGGGCGCTGGTCTCCCAGCCGACGTGAGCGGCGAGGGCGGCGGCTTCGTCGCCGGCGGCCACGCCCTGGCGCGAGGCCGAGGCGACCATCGGCGGTTCGCGCGTGGGGGCCAGTTCGGCCGGGATTGGGCGAGGCGCGTCGGCCGTGGCGATGGCGTCGAGAAGGGTGCGATCGTCGGCGCCCAGCTCGCGGGCCTTGCGGGCGGCGCGGGCCAGGGCAGGGTTCTTGCGGACATCGGCGCAGGCGCGTGGGTCGCCCTGGCAGCGGCGGACGGCGTCGGCGACCTGGGTCAGGGCGGCGTCCAGGCGCGCCGCGGCCTGGGCGGCGAGGATGCGACCCCGGCGTTGGGCCAGGTTGGTCTTGACCGCGCTCTGGAACTCGAACTCGCCGATATCGGGCAGCAGCTCCAGGCCGGCCTGACCGCCGGCCGGCGTGGCGACGCCCGAGAGCATGGTGGCCAGCAGGGAGTCGCGAAAGGCGCTCGCGTCGGCCTTGTCGCCGAACAGGCCGCGCGAGAGGCCGGCCAGGGCCGCGCGGTCGGCGTAGCGGGCGGGACCTCCGCCGAGCGGCGCCTTGGGCTCGATCTCGCCAGCCCAGTCCAGCCAGGCCTCGACGCGGGCGTCGCTCCAGGCGGGCGGGGCCGAGACCACGACGACGCTGTCGGGGCGTTCGAGATCGCGCCATTCCATGGCGGGAACAACTCCGGCGGCTTTGGCGGGCGTGCGCATGGGCGAGTTCCGGGTCCGGTCGGTCAGTCGTGATATCTTACCAAATCCCTAACGGGTGATTCCGTGCCGTGGGACGCGCGTAAGGTCGCACCCCATGCTAGAACCTCGCTGGCCTCGCCTCAATAGATGTTGCGGGTCTGGGGGCTCTAATCCACAAGATGTTGAAGTCGCGCCGGGCTGAGCGGTGCTGGACGCTGCGCRCGCGGAGCCCTATAGTCCGGCCGCTTCCGCCGCGCCCGTCGCGGCCCCTAAACCCTTGCAATTTCGGGTGCGAACGTAGTGCTGAAAGCGATCTTCACGTGGTGGAACGGCGCGACCCTGGGTCAGCGCTTCCACATCGGCCGCCGCGGCGTGTTTGTGGGTCAGGACGAATTCGGCAATCGCTATTTCGAAGCCCGGGACAACAGCGACAGCTACGACGAGCGTAAGCGTCGCTGGGTGATCTACAACGGCTATGCCGAGGCCTCGAAGGTCCCGCCGGACTGGAGTGGTTGGCTGCACTACACCTTCGACGAACGGCCCAACGAGGTCCCGCTGAAGCGCCGCGAGTGGGAGAAGGATCACCTTCCGAACCTGACCGGCACCGTCCACGCTTGGCGCCCGAAGGGCTCGCTGACGCGTGGGGGCGAACGCCAGGCCGCCACCAGCGACTATCAACCCTGGTCGCCGGAATAGGCATGACGGCCCGTCGGGCGTCCCTGATCGCCGCCGTCGCGGCCCTGTCCGGCCTGACCGCGACGGGCGCCGCGCTCGCGCGCCAGAACGCCCCGCAGGCCCAGACCCCGCCGTCGGCGCCGCAAGCGCCGGTGGCTCCGACGCCGGGAGAGCTGCGGCCGGCTCAGCCGACCCAGATTTCGCCCGCGGTCGCCAATCCCAATCCGCCGGCCTCGCCGCCGCCCGCGGCGGCGACGCCGAAGCCGGCCGCGACGGCGCCGGCCAAGCCGGTTGAGCCCGCCAAGCGCCCACGCTATTCGATCGCCATCCTGCAGGCGCTGGACAAGGTCACCACCGAGACCATGCGGTTCGAGGTCCCGGTCGGCCAGCCGATCCGCTACAAGACCCTGATCTTCACCGTCCGCGCCTGCGAAACCGCCGCCTCGGACGAGATCGCGCCGGAAACGGCCGCCTATGTCGTCGTCGACACCCAGCCCAAGGCGCAGGGCGGCCGCGCCGCGCCGCCGGGACGCCAAGTTTACAAGGGCTGGATGTACGCCAGCTCGCCGGGCCTGAACCCGCTGCAGCATCCGGTCTATGACGCTTGGCTGATCGCCTGCAAGCAGTCGGTTCCAGTCGCGCCGCCCGCCAAACCGTAGAAGTCGCCCTCGACCGCCAGAGCCTTGGCCAACCGCCGGCGATAGTCGGCGCGGCTGATCTCGGTCACCCCGAACTGCGACAAGTGGTCGGTGAGGAACTGGGTGTCCAGCAGCTGGTAGCCGCCGGCGAGCAGTCGCGCCACCAGATGCACCAGCGCCACCTTGCTGGCGTCGCGGGCGGTCGAAAACATGCTCTCGCCGAAGAACGCCCCGCCCAGCGAGACGCCATACAGCCCGCCGACCAGCTCGTCGCCGAGCCAGGTTTCGACGCTGTGGGCCAGGCCTCGGGCGTAGAGCTGTCCGTAGAGCCGCTGGATCGGATGGTTGATCCACGTCTCGACGCGGCCGGGCCGAGGGGTCGCGCAGGCCTCGATCACCGCCTCGAAGGCGGTGTCGACGCGGACTTCGTAGGGGCCGTTGYGCACGGTGCGGGCCAGGCGCTTGGGGATATGGAGACCGCCGAGCGGCAGCACGCCGCGCCGCTCGGGGTCGATCAGAAAGACGCTTTCGTCCTCGCGGGCGTCCGCCATGGGGAAGACGCCACGCGCGTAGCAGGCGATCAGGTCGTCGACCGAGAAGGCCTCATCCATCGCCGACCTCGGATCAGCCTTCTTGCGCTTTGATCCAGCGTTCCAGCCAGTGGATGTCGTAGTCGCCGGCCAGGATGTCGGGCTGCACCAGCAGATCCTGGAACAGCGGGATCGTGGTCTCGACGCCGCCGACGACCATCTCGCCCAGGCAGCGCTTCAGGCGAGCGACGCACTCGGCCCGGTCGCGGCCGTGCACGATCAGCTTGCCGATCAGGCTGTCGTAATAGGGCGGGATTACATAGCCGGTGTAGATCGCCGAATCCAGGCGAACACCCAGGCCGCCGGGGGCATGGAAGTCCGTGATCGTGCCGGGCGAGGGCGTGAAGGTCCGCGCGTTCTCGGCGTTGATCCGGCACTCGATGGCGTGGCCCTCGAAGACGACGTCCTCTTGGGTGAACGACAGCGGCAGGCCGGCGGCGATGCGGATCTGCTCGCGGACCAGGTCGATGCCGGTGATGGCCTCGGTGACCGGGTGCTCGACCTGCAGGCGGGTGTTCATCTCGATGAAGAAGAACTCGCCGTTCTCCCACAGGAACTCGATGGTGCCGACGCCCAGATAGCCGATGGCCTTGACCGCATCGACGACGATCTTGCCGATCTTGGCGCGATCGGCCGCGCCGAGGGCGGGCGAGGGGGCTTCTTCCAGAACCTTCTGGTGGCGGCGCTGCAGCGAGCAGTCGCGTTCGCCCAGGTGCACCACGTTGCCATGGCTGTCGGCGATGACCTGCAGCTCGATGTGGCGCGGCTTTTGGAGGTAACGCTCCATGTAGACCGTGTCGTCGCCGAACGCGGCGCGGGCCTCCGAGCGAGCCGTCGAGACGGCTTCGGCCAGGTCTTCCCGGGTCTGGGCGACCTTCATGCCGCGACCGCCGCCGCCGGAGGCCGCCTTGATCAGCACAGGGAAGCCGATTTCCTCGGCGGCCGCGAAGGCCTCTTCCTCGGTGGCGACGCCGCCGTCAGAGCCGGGGACGACCGGGATGCCGGCGTCCTTCACGGCCTGTTTGGCGGTGATCTTGTCGCCCATCATCCGGATGTGTTCCGGCTTGGGACCAATGAAGGTGAAGCCATGCGCGCCGACGATCTCGGCGAAGCGGGCGTTCTCCGACAGGAAGCCGTAGCCGGGGTGGATGCCCTGGGCGCCGGTGATCTCCGCCGCCGCGATGATCGACGGGATATTCAGGTAGCTCTTGGCGGCGGGGGCTGGGCCGATGCAGACGCTCTCATCCGCCAGGCGCACCCACATCGAGTTGCGGTCGGCCTCGGAATGGACCGCCACGGTGGCGATGCCCATTTCCTTGCAGGCGCGGTGAACCCGGAGCGCGATCTCGCCCCGGTTCGCGATCAAAATCTTGTCGAACATGATCGTTACTCGATAACGACGAGCGGCTCGCCGAACTCGACGGGCTGCGCGTCCTCGACCAGGATCTCGACGACCTTGCCGGCCTTCGGGGCCGAGATCGGGTTCATGGTCTTCATGGCCTCGACGATCAGCAGGGTCTGGCCGGCCGAGACGGTGTCTCCGACCTTGATGAAGGCGTCGGCGCCGGGCTGGGGCGACATGTAGACGGTGCCGACCATCGGCGACTTCACGGCGTCGCCGCGGACAGCGGCCGGGGCTGGAGCGGCTTCAGCGGCGGGCGCGGCCGCCGGCGCGGCGGCGGCGGCGACCGGAGCCGGGGCGTAGGCCGGAGCGGCCTGTTGCACGTAGTTCACCGGAGCGGCGGTCAGCTCGCGCGCGACGCGGATCTTCAGGCCGCCGTGCTCGACCTCGATCTCCGTGAGGCCCGTGTCCTTCAGGATGTCCGCGATCTTGCGGACCAGACGAGCGTCGATGGCCGGAGCTTCGACCGGATCGGCGGGGGCCTTGGGGTTCGACATGGAAGCTTACCTTGTTCTTTTGAACGCCTCGGCGGCGGAAAACGCCGGGCGATGTCGTTGTTAAACGCGGATCAGGCCGAAAGCGGCCTCGATCGCCAGTTCGTAACTCGCCGCGCCGAACCCGGAGACAATTCCCGTGGCCGCCAGCGAAACATAGGTGTGACGGCGAAATTCCTCCCTCGCCGCCGGGTTGGACAGGTGGCACTCGATCACCGGGATGCTCAAGGTCTTGAGCGCATCCAGAAGCGCGATCGAGGTGTGGCCGTAGCCGGCCGGATTAATGATCAGCGCCGAGGCCGACTCACGCGCCTCGTGCACCCAATCGATCAGCACGCCCTCATGGTTGGACTGGCGGAAGACCACCGAAACGCCGCGCGAAGCCGCCCGCGCCTCGCAGCGCGTACGGACATCATCAAGCGTGTCCTTGCCGTAAATCTCAGGCTCGCGGGTCCCCAACAGGTTGAGATTAGGTCCGCTCAGCACGTGGATCGGTTTTACCATGCGGCTCCGCCGTCGATTCCGAGGGTCTTGTATAGCCGGTTCCGTCGGGTCACAAGCACGGCTCGCTTCGGAGGTGAGATGAAGCTTTTACTGAACGGCGAAGAGCGGGACGTGGCCGAGGTGGTCACGATCGCCGATCTGGTGGCCAAGCTGGGCCTGGACGCCCGCAAGGTGGCGGTCGAACGCAACCTGGAGATCGCGCCGCGCTCGACCTATGCCGACACCGCCCTGGCGGACGGCGACCGCATCGAGATCGTGACCTTTATCGGCGGCGGTTGACCTTAGAAGCTGTCATCCCGGCCAAGTGCGAAGCACGCCGAGCCGGGACCGCCGCAAACGCAGAGCTTTCCGCGGTCCCGGGTCTTCGCTGCGCTTCGCCCGGGATGACAGGGAAGGGGCGGGGGCGTAAACCACCCGCATGAACGCGCACGTCTCCCCCGACTCCGTCTCGGCTCCCCAAGCTTCGAATGGCGACGCCGAAGAAACCTGGACCGTCGCCGGCCGCACCTTCCGCTCGCGCCTGATCGTCGGCACGGGCAAGTACAAGGACTACGCGACCAACGCCGCCGCCGCCCGCGCGGCCGGGGCCGAGATCGTGACCGTGGCCGTGCGCCGCGTGAACCTGACCGATCCCACCCAGCCGCTGCTGGTCGACTACGTCAAGCCGACCGAGTTCACTTACCTTCCCAACACGGCGGGCTGCTTCACGGGCGAGGACGCCGTGCGGACCCTGCGCCTGGCGCGCGAGGCCGGCGGCTGGGACCTGGTGAAGCTGGAAGTGCTGAGCGATCCCAAGACCCTCTATCCCGACATGGAAGAGACCCTGCGCTCGCTGAAGCTGCTGGTCTCTGAAGGCTTCCAGGTCATGGTCTATTGCTCGGACGACCCGGTCTACGCTCGCAAGCTGGAAGAGGCCGGCGCCGTGGCGATCATGCCGCTGGGCGCGCCGATCGGCTCGGGCCTGGGCATCCAGAACCGGGTCAACCTGCGGATCATCGTCGAGAACGCCAAGGTGCCGGTGCTGGTCGACGCCGGGGTCGGCACGGCCTCGGACGCGGCGATCGGCATGGAGCTGGGCTGCGACGCCATCCTGATGAACACCGCCATCGCCGAAGCCAAGGACCCGATCCGCATGGCCAAGGCGATGAAACACGCCGTCATCGCCGGCCGCGAGGCGTACCTCGCCGGCCGGATGCAGAAGCGGCTTTACGCGGATCCGAGCTCGCCGCTGGCGGGGTTGATCTAGCCCGCCTTGGCCTTGCTGGCCCGCGTCTGCTCGATGGCCAGTTTCAGGGCGTTGATGTCGGCGCCGGGGACCAGGGTGTCGCCGACGATGAAGGCAGGCGTGCCCGACAGCGCCAGGGTCTTGGCCAGGGCGTCGGTGTCGGCCAAGTGCTGGGTCACGGCCTTGCTCTCGCCGGCCGCCTTGGCCTTGTCCAGGTCGATGCCCAGGCCCTTGGCGATGCGCAGGGCGCCGGCCGCGTCGAGCGCGTTCTCGGCCATCAGCGCCTTATAGAGCTCCAGGCTCTTGCCTTGGTCCTTCGCGCCGAGCGCGATGCGGGCGGCGGCCTCGCTGTCGCGGCCGAAGATCACGAAGTCCTTCAGCACCAGGCGGATGTCCGGGTTCTTCTGGACGAGTTCGACAATCTCGGGCGCGGCGTGGCGGCAATAGCCGCAGCGATAGTCAAAGAATTCGGTTACCGTGATCGAGCCGGCAGGATTGATGACGATGTCGCGCGGGTCGCGCTCGATGGCCTGCCGGTACTGACCGATGGCCTTCTGCGACGAGGCGGCCTGCTGGGCGGCCTGCTTCTCCTGCAGCTTCTGGCTGGCTTCCATCAGCACCTCGGGGTGCTCCAGCAGATAGGCGCGAACCTTTTCGCCGAACGCCTTGTCGGGCTTGGTCCCATTGAATTGGGCCTGATCACAGCCGGCGAGGGTCAGGCCGGCGATAGCCAGCGGCAGGGCGAGGGTCGCGGCGCGACGAAACAGGGTCATCAAGATCTCGAAACAGGTGAGGGGGCGGCCTTAACGGCCGAGGTTGGATTGGACCGCGCCTTCCTTGGCCAGGGCCTTCAGATCCTGGTTGGAGGGGCGGGAGGCCAGGACGATGTCGGTGGCGCGGCGCCAGTCCGGCGTGTTCTTGGTCAGCAGTTCGCGGGCCCGCATGGCGAACACCCGGGCCTCCTGGACGGCGCCCAGCGAGAAGTACTGTTCGGCCGTCGCCAAGCGCGCTTCGCCGTCCTTCTTCTGCTTGTCATAGGCCTGGGCCAGCAGGCGCCAGGTGACGGAATTGCCGGGATCGTTCAGCAGGCTGCGCTTCAGCTCCTGGACGCCTTCCTCGACCTTCTTGGGATCATCCAGGCTGATCAGGGTCTGGCCGAGATTGATGCGCAGCAGGGCGGCGTCGGGCTTCAACGCCACGGATTTGCGCTGCGGCTCCTCGGCCTGAGTGATGCGGTTGAACTCGAACAGGATTTGGCCCTTCAGCTCCCACAGGTAGGGATTGTCGGGGTGCTCGGCGATCATGGGATCGAGCAAGCCCAGGGCCCGATCGGGCTCCTTCATCTGGTAATAGGCGATGGCGCGGGCGTAGCGGGCTGGAAAACCGGTGTCGGTCTCCTTGTATTTCATCAAGGCGACTTGCGGGTTCAGGAAGCCCTCCAGCTTGGCCTTCATGACCTCGTGCTGGGCCAGGTCCTCGGGCGTGTCGACGGCGCTGTAGTGCGGCTGGCGCTCGACGCGGCTGCGCAGCACCTCGATCCGTTCGGACGACAGAGGGTGGCTGCGGAAATAGGCGAAACGCCGGGCCTGGTCGAAGACCTCCTGGTAGCGGAAGTTGTCGAAGAATTCGACGAGGCCGCGACCCGACTGGCCGGTGGCTTCCAGGAAGCCCGCGCCAGCCTGGTCGGCGCGCGATTCCTGTTCACGGCTGTACCCCAGGGCGCCCAGGGCTCCGGCGTACTGGGCGTTGCCCAGAAGGGCCGCGCCGGCGTCGGGCGCACCGGCCAGGGCGGCCAGGACGCCCAGGCCCATGGTCAGGATCATCGGCTTGAGGCCGGCCTTCATCATCTCGTCCGAACGGGTCGGATGGCCGCCGGCCAGGTGTCCGGTTTCGTGGGCGATGACGCCGCGCAGCTGGTTGGGGTTTTCGGTCTGCAGAATCAGGCCGGTATTGAGGCCCATCTGCAGGCCTTGGGTCGCGAAGGCGTTCAGCGACTTGTCGCCGACGATCAGGATCCGGACGTTTCGCRCATCGAGCCCTGCCGCCGTGAAGATCGGATCGGCGTCGTGGTGCAGGATCTCCTCGATCTCGGTGTCGCGGATCAGAGAGGGGCCGCCGTCCTGGGCGAGGGCGACCTGGGGAACTCCGGACGCGAGAATGGACAGGGCGGACAACGCCACACCCAGTCGCCTATGGACCTGGCGTTTCCCGGTCTGGCGCGTCCCGGCGCGCCCGCTACGCGAGGTCATCGCATGATCTCCAGATCGCGCCCCCCGCGAACCCCGAGCAGTCTAACTTGGATAGCGTGGCCGAGGGAACAAGGCTTCCGTTCCGCCGTCGCACGATTTTCACGCACCAGGAATTCGGCCCGCGCGCCGACCAGGACACGCGGGCCGTCTTTCGTCAGCCTACCGGCGCCACCAGCCCTTGCGGGGCTTTTCGGGCGGCGTGGTGATCTCGTTCGGATCCGGCTCAGCCGGGACGGCGGGAGCCGCTTCGGCGACGACGGGTTCCGGAGTCGGAACCGGTTCGGGCGCGGCCGCGACGACCGGCGCTTCTTCCGGTTCCGGCGGAGCGACGGCGACCGTCTCGGTCACGACCTCGGCGACAGCCTCGGCGGCCTCGGCCGTTTCGGGAGCGTCCGCCGCGGCGGCCTTCTTGCCACGTGCGCGAGGGCGTTTGGCCTTCTTAGGGGTTTCCTCGGTCTCGGGCAGTTCGACCCAGACGTCGGCCGGCGGACCGGAGATGACCGGCGGGGCCAGGACCGGCGCCTCGAACGGCTCTGCGGGAGCCTCGGGGCTCATCACCTCGACCGGCGCGGCTTCGGCCGCGGCGACTTCGGCGCGTTCGCCGCGACGACCGCGATCGCGGCCACGGCGGCCGCGTTCGCGGGCCGGGCGGTCCTCACGCTCGGGACGCTCGGCGCGTTCCGGACGTTCGGCGGCCTCGGGCGCTTCGGCGCGGGGTTCCGGCGCCGGACGGCGCGGTTCGCTGTTACCACCGACCAGGGCGGCCGGGTCGTGCCAGGTGAAGACGTTCTCGCCGAACGGGACCCGCGGACGGATCCAGACAAAGGCGTCGGCCGGGCGATCACCGTCCTCGCGACCGCCACGACGGCCGCCACGGCGACCACGGCGGCGGCGACGGCGGCGGGCGTCCTCGTCCTCATCGGCGAATTCGGCGCGGTCCTCGGCGTCGCCTTCGACCTCGTCCTCGTCGGATTCGACTTCTGCCCCGGCTTCGGCTTCGGCCTCGGGCTCGTCGCGGCGACCGCGGCTGCGGCCACGGTCACGACGGCGACGGCCCTTGCGGTCGCCGCGATCGTCGTCGCGGGCCTGCTTGCGGCTCGAGGCGTCGTCGTCGTCGGTGTCCTCGCGCTCGATGTCGTCCTCGTCCTCGAGGTCGATCTCCTCGTCGTCTTCCTCTTCGTCGACGAAGGCGGCGGGGTCGAAGTCGTCTTCCTCGACATAGGGCGGCGGCGCCACGGCGATACGCTCGCCCAGCTCCGTGCGCTCGATCTCCTGGTCGCCGGCGTGCAGGCTGTCGTCGACCAGCACGGTGATGTGCAGGCCGTGCGTCTGCTGCAGGCGCTGCAGATAGGCGCGCTTTTCGTTGAGGATGTAGAGGCCGACCGAGCGGGCGACCTTCAGGATCACCGCGCCGCTGCCCTTCAGGGCCTCGGCCTCGACAGCGCGCAGGGCGGCCAGGGCGCTGGACTCGACCGAACGGACGCGGCCGGTGCCTTCGCAGTGCTCGCAGACATGGGTGGTGCCTTCCAGGACGCCGGTGCGGCGACGCTGACGGCTGATCTCCATCAGGCCGAAGCCCGAGATCTTGCCCATCTGGATGCGGGCGCGGTCGTCCTTGAGGGAGTCCTTGAGGACCTTCTCGACCGCGCGGTTGTTCTTGCCTTCATCCATGTCGATGAAGTCGATGACGATCAGGCCGGCCAGGTCGCGCAGGCGCAACTGGCGGGCGGCCTCCTCGGCGGCTTCCATATTGGTCTTGAGGGCCGTGGCCTCGATGTTGCGCTCGCGCGTGGCCTTGCCCGAGTTGACGTCGATGGCGACCAGGGCCTCGGTCTGGTTAATCACCAGATAGCCGCCGGAGCGCAGCGGCACGACCGGCGAATAGATCTGGGCCAGATGGTCCTCGATCTTGTGCTTCACGAACAGCGGGGTCGGGTCGCGGTAGTTGAAGACCTTCTTGGCCTGGCTCGGCATCAGCATGCGCATGAAGTCGCGCGCTTCCTTGTAGCCGGCGTCGCCCTCGACCCAGATGCCGTCCAGGTCCTTGTCGTACATGTCGCGGATGGCGCGCTTGACGAGGTCTTCCTCCTCGTAGATCAGCGCCGGCGCGATCGAATGCAGCGTGTTCTCGCGGATGTTCTCCCACAGACGCAGCAGGTACTCGTAGTCGCGCTTGATCTCGGCCTTGGTGCGCTTGGCGCCGGCCGTGCGGACGATCAGGCCCATGCCCTGCGGCACGTCCAGGCTCTGGACCACGCCCTTCAGGCGCTTGCGGTCGGTCACCGCGGTGATCTTGCGGCTGATGCCGCCGCCACGGGCGGTGTTGGGCATCAGGACGCCGTAGCGGCCGGCCAGCGACAGGTAGGTGGTCAGGGCCGCGCCCTTGTTGCCGCGCTCTTCCTTGACGACCTGGACCAGCATGATCTGCCGGCGGCGGATCACTTCCTGGATCTTGTACTTGCGCATCAGCCGGCGCTTGCGGCGCGCCAGCTCTTCCTCGACGTCATCATCGTCGTCGTCGACCGCGTGACCGCCGCCRTTGCCGTCGTCCTCGTCGTCGCCGCCCGAGGCGCGGCGCGAAACCGGGGTGTCGTCCTCGTCGTCGCCCGAGTCGTCGCGCATCAGCGCTTCACGGTCGGCGACCGGGATCTGGTAGTAGTCCGGGTGGATTTCGTTGAACGCCAGGAAGCCGTGGCGATTGCCACCATACTCGATGAACGCAGCCTGCAGGCTGGGTTCGACGCGCGTCACCTTGGCGAGATAGATGTTCCCACGGAGCTGTTTGCGGGTCTGGCTTTCGAAATCGAATTCTTCAACCCGGGTTCCGTCCACGACGACCACACGCGTCTCTTCGGCGTGTGCTGCGTCGATCAGCATCTTCTTCGACATTAAGGAAGTCTCCACGGCGCGCGGCGGGCGCGAGGCCCGGGCGCCGATATGAATGAAGGGCGCGCGCGTCGCCGTCCGTCGCTCCGACTGTGCGGGTGCGAGAGGTCGGATGCCAATGGCGGACGGGTGCGGCGCAGCCCATTGAGGTTTCGTTTTCCCTACCGCGCTGGGCGCGGACTGGAGTTTCGCCTGTCGCGCCAGATGGCGCGGCTAGGATGGCGCGTCGTCGCCAGGAGGGCGTTTGAGCCCGACGCGAGCCCCGCGACCCGGCGTCTCGGTAGGCGTCTTGCCCGTTCCGTCGGCCGCGTCTCGAACACTATCTAATCTGCCGTTTCCGCTTCGGAAGAGGTTCAGGACCACTTTCGAGGCGGAGGCGGCTCGCACGGAGTCGTGACGATCACGGAC
>NZ_JBFUJD010000094.1:0-18288 GCF_056401555.1 Caulobacter sp. P4_E5 | reverse complement strand
GCGCAACAATGGTCGCTGAAACGCGCCTTAACCTGAAAAATCATACAAATGCCGTTCCTCTATATGTTGGCGCGCTTCGCTATGTGTTACGCCTAGCGTCAGAAGCGAAAAGCTCGACCGTGAGGAAACATGCCTAGACCGATGAAGCGGGACTCTGCCGCTTAGCGCGCACCGCGTCTGTTCTCGAATTTGAAACGCGCCGCCACGGGCGGACAGCTCCCTCGATCGATCGAGGGGGACGGGGAATCTGCGCGGCCGACAAGCGCCGCGAGGGGRGGGACACCATGAAGAAACAACTGCTGCTGACGACGATTCTGGCCTTGGGAATGGGCGGCGTCGCGACGACGGCCTGGGCTCAGGACGCGGCCTCGGCCCGCGACACCGCCAAGGCGAGCGACACGCGGAAGGACGCGGCGAACGACACCATCGAGGAGGTGGTCGTCACCGGCTTCCGGTCCTCGCTGCAAAAGTCGCTGGGCCTGAAGAAGGAAGCGATCGGCGTCCGGGACTCGATCGTGGCCGAGGACATCGGCAAGTTCCCCGAGGCCAATGTCGCCGAGGCGCTGCAGCGCATTCCCGGCGTCTACCTGGGCCGCGACGGCGCCTCCAACGAAGGCCAGCGGATCTCGATCCGCGGCCTGGGCTCGGACTACAACGTCACGACCATCAACGGCGCGCCGGTGCGGACGACCTCGTCCAGCAACGTCGGCGGCTCGTCGCGCGACTTCAACTACGACGTCTTTGCTTCCGAGCTGTTCGGACGGGTCGACTTCTACAAGACGCCGCTGGCCGAGCTGGAAGAAGGCGGGATCGGCGGGGTCGTCGACCTGCAGACGCCGCGTCCGTTCGACCATCCGGGTCGCGCCATCCGCTACCAGGTGGTGGGGTCGTACAACGACAAGTCCAAGCACCTGGATCCGGCCGGCTTCGCCCTGATCTCCAACACCTGGGGCAATTTCGGCGCCCTGCTGGCCGTGGCCCACTCCCAGAGCGTCAACAACCGCTCGGGCTTCGAGGCCACGGGCGGCTATAACAGTCACGCCCTGGGCAGCCTGTCGCCGAACAAGGGGCCGTTCGCGGTCACGCTGGACTTCGCCGATCCGCGCTACAATCCCGGCAGCCTGACCCGGGCTCAGATCGAGAACGGCTATCTGCCGCGCTTCTATCGCTACTACGGCGGCGAGAACACGCGTGAGCGCACCGGCGCCGTCGGGTCGCTGCAGTACCAGAACGACAAGCTGAACATCAGCGTCGACGGCCTCTATTCGAAGCTGACGGACTCGCTGGACGAATACACCTTCGGCCTGCCGATCCGGAACTCGAAGACCACCAACACGGCCGCCCAGGCCGGCGCCCCGGGCCACAACGGCCTCGTGCCGATCAATGTCACCCTGGATCCGAAGTCGAACCTGCTGGAAGGCACGTTCGGCAACACGTCCTATCTGGGCGAGAGCTACTTCTACAACGCCGAGACCAAATTCAAGATGGTCTCGTTCAACGCCAACTATCAGCTGACCGACCGGCTGAAGCTGACCGCCCAGGGCAGCCTGAGCAAGAGCGACGCCTTCTTCACCGGCAACCGTCTGCTCACCAACCTCTACGGCGTGACCTCGACGATCGACTTCACCGACGACCACGTCTATCCGGCCCTGTCGGCGCCGGGCGTCGACTTCACCAACCCGGCCAACTACCAGGACTTCGGCGTCGGCTTCGACTGGCGCCGCGAGATCGACAAGGAAAAGACGGCCAAGTTCATCGCCGATTACGACTACGGCCTGTTCGGCGTTGAAGGTCACCTGAGGGGCGGCCTGTCCTATGTCTCGACGAAGAAGAACACGACCAAGCGCAACGCCAGCGCCGCGGGCACCGCCAAGATCAATTCGATCGGCGCCGCCGGCCTGCGCGCGGCCATGCTGCACGATGTGCCGATCGACAACCTGGTGATCGGATCGGGCTATCCGCAGGCCTGGGCGACCTTCGACCGCGCCTACATGATGAGCACCTTCGACCCGATCAATCTGGCCAAGGCCACGCCGCCCGACTTCAACGCCAGCTTCGGCGCTGAGGAAGAGATCAAGACGGCCTTCGTCCAGACCGACCTCAAGGGTCAGGTCTTCGACCGCACCCTGCGGGTCAATGTCGGGGTGCGCTATTCCGAGACCAACACCGATATCGACAACTACCTGCGCAAGACCGACGGTACGGTGACGACCTATGTGCCCAACAAGGCCGACGGCTCGTACAAGAACACCCTGCCGTCGGCCAGCTTCGCCTACGACCTGACCGACAAGCTCACCTGGCGTGGGTCGTGGGGCAAGACGATCACCCGCGCCTCGCTGTCGATCATCGCGGGCAACACGGTCATCCCCAACATCTACGACACGCGCGCGACGTCGGGGAATCCGGACCTGCTGCCCCAGATCTCGACCAACTATGACACCGGCGTGGAGTGGTACTTCGGGCGCGGCGGTATCCTCAGCGCCGGGTTCTTCAAGAAGGAGCTGAAGGACACCACGGTGTCGACGACGACCACCGTGCCCTTCTCGTCCTTGGGCCTGCCGGACACCGCGCTTGGGCCGATCTTCCAGAATCCGGCGACGGGCAAGGTCGATCCGAACCTGCCGATCACCCTGGCGACCTACTACAATCAGGGCACGATCAAGCTGGACGGCTACGAACTGGCCTATCAGCAGTCGTTCGACTTCCTGCCCGGCATCTGGAGCGGTCTGGGGGCCCTGGCCAGCTTCACCCACGTCAACACGTCGGGCTACAACTACACCACCACCGGCGGGAAGATCATCAACGTCAACACGGTGCCGAAGTACTCGTACAGCCTGACTGGTTATTACGAGAGGGGGCCGTTCGGTCTCCGCCTGTCCTATAACTACAAGGCCAAGAACATCATCGAGACCACCAACAACGGCTCGGACCTGCAACGCTGGCACGCCGGCTCCGGGTTCCTCGATGGTAACGTGACCTACAAGATCAACGACAGCATCGAAGTGCGGCTCGACGCGCTGAACCTGACCAACGCCCTGACATGGGACTACTTCGACGACGTGAGCGGTCGCTACGGCGACGGCCGCAAGTCGCGGATGGACTACGCCAAGTTCAATGGCCGGACGATCAAGTTCGGCGTGCGCGGCAAGTTCTAGGACTTCAGGAGGGGAGGCCGACGCCTTCCCTCCGCTCGTGAATCCAGCGCCGGTGGGGCCACGGCCTCACCGGCGCTTTTTCGACTCTGGCGGACCGCGCCTCGGCGTCTATGGTGCCGACGCCCACTGCTTGGAGCGACGAACCGACATGAAATCGAAGAGCGTGATGCGCGTGTCCGCGCTGCTTGGCCTCGGCGGCCTGCTGGCCGGATCGCTGGCGTGGGCCCAGACCAAGCCTGAAGAGACCGAGATCTGGAAGCCGACGCCGCCGGTGGTCACGCCGGCGCGGGAGGCGGGCGGCGCGCCGTCGGACGCGCTGGTGCTGTTCGACGGCCACGGCCTCGACCAGTGGGTCTCCACCAACGACAAGTCGCCGGCCGGCTGGACCGTCGCCGGCGGCGTGCTGACCGTCGACAAGACGCGCGGCAACATCGAGACCAAGCGCGCCTTCCGCGATTACCAACTGCACCTGGAATGGCGCATTCCGGCCGACATCACGGGCGCGGGTCAGGCGCGGGGCAACAGCGGCGTCTTCCTGGCGTCCACCGGTCCTGGCGATCACGGCTACGAAGTGCAGATTGTCGACTCGTACGAGAACGCGACCTACGTGAACGGCCAGGCCGCCAGCGTCTACAAGCAGCATCCGCCGCTGGCCAACGCCAGCCGCAAGCCGGGCGAGTGGCAGACCTACGATATCGTCTGGCGGGCTCCGGTCTTCGGCGCCGACGGCGCGATTGCCAGACCCGCGACGGTGACCGTGCTGCACAACGGCGTGCTGGTTCAGGACAACGCCACCGTGGCCGGCGAGACCGTCTATATCGGCAAGCCCGCCTACAAGGCGCACGGCCCTGCGCCGATCAAGCTCCAGGCCCACGGCGATCCCAGCGCGCCGATCAGCTTCCGCAACATCTGGGTCCGCGAGATCCCGCCGCGTCCTTAGTCTACGCCGGCGGCGGGCCCGTGCTCGCCCTGACAACCAGCCGGTGGGGCAGGGTGACGTTCTGCAAGGCGCTGGCGCGGTCGGCCAGGATGTCGAGCAGCAGTCGCACGACCTCGTGACCGATCTGCTCCATGGGCTGGCTGACCGTGGTCAGTTTCGGCTCCAGGTACTGGGCGAAGCGGATGTCGTCGAAGCCGACCAGCGACACGTCCGCCGGACAGCGCAGGCCCCGTTGCCGGATCGCCTCCAGCGCGCCCATGGCCATCTCGTCGCTGAAGCAGAAGATCGCCGTCGGTCGGCCCGGCTCGTCCAGCAGCTCGCCGGCCTGGCGGACGCCGGACTCGATCGAGAAGTCGCCGATGGCGATGCGCAGGGCGCTGGCCCGGCCGTGGCGCTGGGCCGCCGACAGCACGCCGGCCAGGCGGTCGCTGCTGATCGGGCTGGCCAGCGGGCCAGTCACCGCTCCGACGCGGGTGTGACCCAGGCCGTAGAGATACTCCACCACCTCGGCGGCGGCGCCTTCGTTGTCGATGTGGGCGCTGGACACCGCCAGGCCGGGGCGGAACTCGCAGCCATTGACGATCGGCGTGCGCGCGCCCTTGGCGGCGACCATGTCGGCCAGGACGTCGGGCAGGCGGTGGCCCAGGAAGATCAGGCCGTCGGCCTCCTTGCGGCGGAACATGGCCGCGTACTGCTCCTCGCGCGCCTCCTCGTGGCGGGTGTCGCCCAACAGTACGGAGTAGCCGGCCGCCAGGGCGGCTTCCTCGACGCCGCGGATCACCTGCGAGAAGAACGGGTTGGAGATGTCCGGCACCGTGACCAGGATCTTCTCGGTCCGCAGGGTGCGCAGGCTCTTGGCCGCGAAGTTCGGCTCGTAGCCGAGGCGGGTGACGGACTCCATCACCTTCAGCCGGGTCGGCTCCAGCACGAGTTCGGGCGCGCTGAACACCCGCGAAACCGTCGCGGTCGAGACACCGGCGTCGCGCGCAACATCTTGAATGGTGGCCATTGGCGCGACACTGGCGACATGCCGCCGGCTTTGCAAGGCGCAGCTCGCCGGTCCGAAGCGACGTTACCCGGTTGCCGGTTTGACGGACCCCTGTTATCGATGATTTCGATTACATCGGAGCGGATGCGGTCCAAAAGGGCCGAAACATCCGTCCAAGCTGGTCGGGGAGGGCCAGGACCATGAAGACGAGCTTCCGGCTCTTTCTGATGATGGTGCTCCAGTTGGCGATCTGGGGCGCCTGGGCGCCCAAGATATTCCCCTACATGGGCATGCTGGGCTTCGCGCCGTGGCAGCAATCGCTGGTCGGCAGCGCCTGGGGCGTGGCCGCCCTGGTCGGGATCTTCTTCTCCAACCAGTTCGCCGACCGCAACTTCTCCGCCGAAAGGTTCCTGGCCATCAGCCACCTGATCGGCGGCCTGGCCCTGGTGGGCACGGCGCTTTCGACCAGCTTCTGGCCGTTCTTCGCCTGCTACCTGATCTTCAGCCTGGTCTATGTGCCGACCCTGTCGGTGACCAACTCGATCGCCTTCGCAAATCTGCGCGACCCGGCCGGCGAGTTCGGCGGGGTGCGCATGGGCGGCACGGTCGGCTGGGTGCTGGTCAGCTGGCCCTTCGTCTTCCTGCTGGGCGCCCACGCCGGGGCCGAACAGGTGCGGTGGATCTTCCTGGTGGCGGCGATCATCTCGTTCGCGTTCGCGGCCTACGCCCTGACCCTGCCGCACACGCCGCCGCGCAAGGACGTGGCGGGGATCGACAAGCTGGCCTGGCGCCGCGCGTTCAAGCTGCTGGGCGCGCCGTTCGTGCTGGTGCTGTTCGTCGTCACCTTCATCGATTCAGTGATCCACAACGGCTACTTCGTCATGGCCGACGCCTTCCTGACCAACCGGGTCGGGATCGCCGGCAATCTCAGCATGGTGGTGCTGAGCCTCGGCCAAGTGGCCGAGATCCTGACCATGTTCCTGCTGGGTCGCGTGCTGGCGAAGCTGGGCTGGAAGGTCACCATGATCATCGGCGTCCTGGGCCATGCCGCGCGCTTCGCGGTGTTCGCCTTCTTCGCCGACAGCATCCCGGTGATCGTGGCCGTGCAGCTGCTGCACGGGATCTGCTACGCCTTCTTCTTCGCCACGGTGTACATCTTCGTGGACGCGGTCTTCCCCAAGGACGTCCGCTCCAGCGCCCAAGGCCTGTTCAACCTGTTGATCCTGGGCGTCGGCAACGTGGCGGCCAGCTTCCTGTTCCCGACGCTGGTTGGACGTCTGAGCCACACCGGCGCCGACGGCGCCGCCGTGGTCGACTACACCACCCTGTTCCTGGTCCCGACCGGCCTGGCGCTGGCGGCCGTCTGCCTGCTGGCTGTGTTCTTCAAGCCGCCGACCCGTGGACCGGTCGCCGAACGCGACGAAGCCCCGCCCGCCGCGGCGGTCACCCCGGTCCAGCTCTAGTCCTCAGAAAAGGATAGCCCTCGTGCGCGCAAACGCTTCCGCCACCGGCGTCGATCTCTCCCGCCGCGGCCTTCTCGCCGCCGGCGCGGCCACTCTGGGCGCGGCCTGGACCACCGGCGCCGCCGCGGCGCAGGCTCCGTTCTTCCAGCGCCACAAGCTGCCGGTCGGCATCCAGCTCTACACCCTGGGTCCGGACCTCCAGAAGGACCTGGACGCTCAGCTCGCCACGGTCGCCAAGATCGGCTTCAAGTCGGTGGAGCTGGCCGGCTATCTGGGCCGCACGCCGGCCGAGCTGCGCGCCGCCTTCGACAAGGCGGGCCTGGTCTGCCCCAGCGCCCACATCTCGCCCAAGGGCGCCAACGGCCCCAGCTTCAGCGGCGATCTGGCCAAGCTGGCCGACGAGCTGCACGTGATCGGGGTGAAGGCGGCGATCATGCCGATCCTCTACATCCCCGACCGCCTGGGCGCCGATCTGCGCAAGGCCGGCGCGCAGATGACGGCCGACGACTGGAAGTGGAACGCCGACTTCCTGAACGAGAAGGCCGCCGTCCTGAAGAAGGCCGGCATCGCGACCGGCTATCACAACCACAATTTCGAGTTCGCCCCGCTAAAGGACGGAAAGGGCGGCGACACGACGGGCATGGAGATCCTGCTGAAGGGCACGGACCCGAACCTCGTCACCTTCGAGATGGACGTCGGCTGGGTCACGGCGGCCGGCAAGGATCCGTTCGCCTTGCTGAAGGCGCATCCGCACCGCTTTACCCAGATGCACGTCAAGGACATCAAGGCCAGCACCAAGCCCAACTTCGTCCTGCAGCAGGATCCGACCGAGGTCGGCGCCGGCATGATCCCGTGGACCAAGCTGTTGCCGGCCGCCTACGCCGCCGGGGTTCGGGGCTTCTATGTCGAACAGGAGCCGCCGTTCGCCCATAGCCGGCTGGAGTCGGCCAAGATCAGCTTCGACTATCTGGCGAAAGTGACGGCCTGATGAGCGGACGGGCGCCTCTGCGGTTGGCCATGGTCGGCGGCGGTCCCGGCTCGTTCATCGGGCCGGTGCATCGCATGGCCGCCGAGCTGGATGGCCGTATCCGGCTGACCGCCGGCGTGTTCAGCCGCGATCCCGAAAAGAGCGCGCGGGCCGCCGACGACTGGGGCGTGCCGCGCGATCGGGTCTATCCGGACCATCACACGATGATCGCGGCCGAGCGCGGGCGAGACGACGGCGTCGACCTCGTCGCCGTGGTCACGCCCAACCACCTGCACTTCGACGTCGCCGCCGCCGCGCTGCGCGGCGGGCTGCACGTGATCAGCGACAAGCCCGCGACCTTGAACCTGGCCCAGGCCCGGGAGCTGGCGGACATCGTCGCCGCCTCCGGCAAGCTTTATGGCCTGACCTACACCTATACGGGCTATCCGATGGTTCGCGAGGCGCGCGAGATCGTGGCGCGCGGCGATCTCGGCGCCGTGCGCAAGGTGGTCGTCGAATATTCGCAAGGCTGGCTGTCGCGGCCGCTCGAGCGGGAAGGCAACAAGCAGGCCGACTGGCGCTCGGACCCGGCGCAGTCGGGTGTGGGCGGCTGCATCGGCGACATCGGCGTCCACGCCTTCAACATTTCCGAGTTCATCACCGGCGCCCGCGTCGAGCGCCTGTGCGCCGACGTCGCCACGGTGGTCCCGGGGCGGAACCTGGACGACGACTGCAACGTACTGCTGCGGTTCRAGGGCGGCGCTCGCGGCGTGCTGATCGCCTCGCAGATCTCGGCGGGCGCGCGCAACGGCCTGAAGATCAGCGTCTATGGCGAGAAGGGCGGCCTGACCTGGTCGCATGAGCGCCATACGGAGCTGACGCTGGACTGGCTGGACGGTCCGTCCCAGGTGCTGCACGCGGGCTCGGCCTATCTGGGCGCGGGCGCCCAGGCGGTGACGCGGATCCCGACCGGTCACCCGGAGGGCTTCATCGAGGCCTTCGCCAACATCTACCGCGACTTCGCCGACGCCATCCAAGGGCGTGACGCGGGGCTCGTGCCAAACATCGCCGAGGGCGTGCGTGGCATGGCCTTCGTCGAGCGCGCCGTCGCCGCCAGCCGCGCCGACGCCGGCTGGGTGCTGCTTGAAGGAGAGGGGCGATGAAGACGCTCAAGGGGCCCGGTATCTTCCTGGCCCAGTTCATCGGCGCCGAGCCGCCGTTCGACAAGCTGGAAACCATGGCCGCCTGGGTCGCCGACCTCGGCTATGTCGGCGTGCAGATGCCGACGGGCGGCGCGGACTCGTTCTTCGATCTCGCGCGGGCCGCCGAGAGCCAGACCTATTGCGACGACATCGCCGGGCTGCTCGCCAGCCATGGCCTGCAGATCACAGAGCTGTCGACCCACCTGCAGGGCCAGCTGGTCGCCGTCCATCCGGCCTATGACGAGCTGTTCGACGGCTTCGCGCCGCCCGAGCTGCGCGGCAAGCCGAAGGAGCGCCAGGCCTGGGCGGTGGGACAGCTGAAGGCCGCGGYCGTCGCCAGCCGGCGCCTGGGCCTGAACGCCCACGCCACCTTCTCGGGCGCCCTGGCCTGGCCGTACTTCTATCCCTGGCCGCAGCGGCCCGCGGGCCTGGTCGAGGAAGCCTTCGCCGAGCTGGGCCGCCGCTGGAAGCCGATCCTGGACGTCTTCGACAATGAGGGCGTCGACGTCTGCTACGAGATCCATCCGGGCGAGGACCTACACGACGGGGCGACGTTCGAGCGGTTCCTGGACGAGGTCGGCGGCCATCCGCGCGCCAACATCCTCTACGACCCCAGTCACTTCGTGCTGCAGCAGCTGGACTATCTCGGCTACATCGACCGCTATCACGAGCGGATCCGCGCCTTCCACGTCAAGGACGCTGAGTTCCGTCCGTCGGCCCAATCGGGCGTCTATGGCGGCTACCAGGGCTGGGCCGAGCGGCCTGGGCGCTTCCGGTCGCTGGGCGATGGCCAGGTGGACTTCAAGGCGATCTTCTCGAAGCTGGCCCAATACGACTATGCCGGCTGGGCGGTGCTGGAGTGGGAGTGCGCCCTGAAGCACCCTGAGCAAGGCGCCCGCGAAGGCGCGCCGTTCATCCGCGACCATATCATCCAGGTGACGGACCGCGCGTTCGACGACTTCGCCGGCAGCGCGCCCGATGGCGACCGCAATCGGCGTCTATTGGGTCTCTAGAGTCGCCGCCAAACCTCTGACGGAGTTCCTTTTATGAAGTTCCAGTTCATGCTCGCCGCCGTTCTGACCGGCATGGCGACCGGCGCCGTCGCCGCCCCCTCGGGCCAGGCGGTGTTCGAGCAGCGCTGCTCGGTCTGCCACTCGGTCCAGCCCGCGCCGGGCAAGATGGGGCCGCCCCTGGCCGGCGTCGTCGGCCGCAAGGCGGGCACGGCCGCCGGCTACGCCTATAGCGGCGCGATGAAGGCCGCGAACATCACCTGGACGCCCGAGACCATCGACACCTTCCTCAAAGGACCGGCGAAGCTGGTGCCCGGCACCAAGATGCTGATCGGCGCGCCCAGCGCCGAGGACCGCGCCGCCGTGGTGCAGTACCTGGGCTCGCTGAAGAAGTAGCCCTCCCCGGGGGCTCGGCGGCAAAAGCCATAACCCTCGCGTCATCCCGGAAGCCTCGCAGAGGCTGTCCGGGACCCAGGGGGCCGGCGCAGTGCGATCGCCCCTGGGTCCCGGGTCTACGGCCCGCTACGCGGTCCTTCGCCCGGGATGACAATGGAATAGAAGACTTCAGTTGAGGCCTGACCCTAAGGCCAATCGACATCATCTGGAGCAGGTAAAAATCCCACTGCCTTCCTGGGCCGTGTGCCCAGGACCCATGTTCGAGGCAGACGTGGACTCTTTGGGTCTGCGCGGCCGAAAGGCCCTGAACTCGGCCTCAATTCCGTTGGATCTGAACGCTGGGTCCTGGGCGCAAGGCCCAGGAAGGCGTGTAGATTCAACGCGCAGTGAATGTCTCCTGACCCTAGCGCGCCGTCAGCTCCTGGATCTCGACGTCCTTGAACTCGATCGGATGGCCCTCGCTTTGTAGGGCGATATAGCCTTCCGTCACGGGTACGGCGCCACGCGCCAGGATGTAGGGCTTGGCGCCGCCCGCGACCGTATCATCGGGATCCAAGGTCATGCCCGCATAGTGGTGGACGACCACGCCGTTGATCTTCTGGAAGACCTCGCCGTTCGGCCGGACCTCCAGCTCGGCCTTGACCCAGGTTCCGTTGGGGATCGTCGGGGCGTTGGCCGACGGCGTGCAGTGCTCTTTGACCTTGGCGCCGTCGATGGTGATGGTGATGCCCGGCGTGCAGACCGCGCCGGTCGGGCGGGGCGCTTCGCCGTCCTTGCCGAGCAGCTGGAACTCGACGGAGACGGGGAACGGCTGCTCCACCGTCATGCTTTCAGGGCTCTGGCTGGCGAACATGATGCCGCTGTTGCTGCGCGCCCAGACCGGCGTGTCCGCCAGGCCGCCCTCGGTCAGGAAGCGGTAGGAGAGGCGCAGGCGATAGGCCTTGAACGGCGTCTTGTAGAACAGGTGGCCGAACTGGCCGTCCAGCTTGTCATAGCCGGCATAGGACACTCGGATGGCGCCGTGATCGACGACGAAGGTCTGGTGATAGTTCTCGCCGGCCGGATGCTTGGCGACCTTCGGCGTCCAGCCGTCGAGGGTGCGTCCGTCGAACAGAGACTTCCAGGCGCCCGCCGTCATGTCCTGGGCGAGCGCTGGCGCGCTGGCGCCGAGCACGAGGCCGCCCAGCAGCAATCCCACGGCGGCGCGACGCGCCCAAACGGTGTGTTCGGTCATGGCTTCCTTGTTCCTCCCAGGGGCGCGGCGATTTTGCAGCGAAATGCCGAGCTTTGTTGCAATGTAACCCATTTCATGGAAGCCTCCAGGCAAGAATGAGGGTTCATCGAGGTCGGGGCGTCGTGTTGCGTAAGCATACCGGCGCGGTCCATCGAGCGGACTGCGAAGGGAGTGAATATGGCCAATGTGAACGGCCGCGCGCGTCGGAAAAACACGTATGACGCGATCGTGGTGGGCAGTGGAATCACCGGCGGCTGGGCGGCCAAGGAGCTGACCCAGAAGGGCCTCAAGACCCTGGTGCTGGAGCGCGGCCCGATGGTCCGCCACCTCGAGGACTATCCCACCGCCGTGATGGATCCGTGGCAGACCAAGTACCCGCAAGGGCAACTGCCGCAGGACGAGCTGAACRCGCACTATGCCGTCCAGAAGCGCACCGGCTACACGATGACGGAGTATACCAAGCACTTCTTCGTCCGTGACGACCAGAACCCCTATACCGAGGAAAGCCGCTACGACTGGATCCGCGGCTATCACGTCGGCGGCCGGTCGCTGACCTGGGGACGCCAGAGCTATCGCCACAGCCCGATCGACTTCGAGGCCAACGCCCGCGAGGGGATCGGCGTCGACTGGCCGATCCGCTACGAGGAGCTCGCGCCCTGGTACGAGCATGTCGAGCGCTTCATCGGCGTCTCAGGCCAGGCCGAGGGCCTTCCCCAGCTTCCCGACGGCCATTATCAGCCGCCCATGGAGATGAACTGCGTCGAGAAGGCCTTCAAGGCCAAGTCCGAGGCGCGCTTCCCCGAGCGCCGGGTCACCATCGGCCGCGCCGCGCACCTGACCGAGCCGACCGAGGAGCAGCTCAGCCTGGGCCGCACCAAGTGCCAGTACCGCAACATGTGCATGCGCGGCTGTCCGTTCGGCGCCTACTACAGCTCGAATTCCGGCGGGTTGGTGGCGGCCGAGCGCACCGGCAACCTGGTGATCCGGCCCGCCTCGATCGTCACCTCGCTGATCTATGACGAGAAGGCGGGCAAGGCGACGGGCGTGCGCATCCTCGATGCGAACACCCGCCAGGAAGAGGAGTTCTACGCCGACGTCGTGTTCCTGTGCGCCTCGGCCTTCAACTCGGCCTGGATCATGATGAACTCGACCAGTTCGCGGTTCCCGAACGGCTTCGGCAATGGCAGCGACCAGCTGGGCCGCAACGTCATGGACCATCACCTGGGCGTTGGAGCCAGCGGCGAAGCGCCCGACTTCGCCGACATGTACTATTCCGGCCGCCGGCCGAACGGCATCTATGTGCCGCGCTTCCGCAACCTCGGCGACGCTGCGACCAAGCGGAACGACTATCTGCGCGGCTTTGGCTACCAGGGCGGCGCCGGCCGCTCGGGGTGGGATCGCGATCTTGGCCACCGGGCCACCGCCGACCGAGGCTTCGGGGCTGCGCGCAAGGCCGCGCTCACCCAGCCGGGCCCTTGGACGATGGGCCTGGGCGGGTTCGGCGAGATCCTGCCGTATGAGGACAACCGCATCACCCTCAACCGCGACGTCAGGGACGAGTTCGGCCTGCCGACCCTGTCGATGAACGTCACCATCCGCGAGAACGAAATCGCCATGCGCCGCGACATGCAGACCGCCGCGGCGGAAATGCTGGAGGCGGCGGGCTTCAAGAACGTCAAAGGTCGCGACGACGGATACGCCCCGGGGCTGGGCATCCACGAGATGGGCACCGCGCGCATGGGCCGCGATCCCAAGACCTCGGTGCTGAACGCCCACAACCAGGTCCACGAGTGCAAGAACGTCTATGTCACCGACGGGGCGGCGATGACCTCGGCGTCGTGCGTGAACCCGTCCCTGACCTATATGGCGCTGACCGCGCGGGCCGCCGACCACGCGGTCAAGGCGCGCAAGAGGGGAGAGCTGTGATGCTGAGCCGACGCGACACGATCCGCGGCCTGGCCTTGACGGTCGGGCTGGCGGCGACCGGTTGGGCCGAGCGCGCCATGGCGGCCGCGCCGGCGCCGACGACCTTGGCCTGGACCCCCACGGCCTTGACCCAGGACCAGGCCCGCCTGGTCGACGTGGTGGCCGAACTGATCATCCCCGCCACCGAGACGCCCGGCGCTCGCGACGCTGGCGTGCCGCAGTTCATCGATCGCACCGTGGCCACCTATTACAACAAGGACCAGGCGGAGCGGTTCGTGGCGGGGCTGACCCGCATCGACGCCGACGCCCGCGCCACCCATGGTGACGCCTTCGTCGCGCTGACGCCGCAGCAGCAGGTCGAGCAGCTGACCCGCTATGATCAGGAAGCCACGGCGGCTCGGGCCCTAACTCCCGCGGAGCCGCATTTCTTCCCCGCCCTCGAAGACCTGGTGACGGTGGGCTATTTCACGTCCGAGCCTGGGGCGACGGTGGCGCTGAAGTACGAGCCCGTGCCCGGAGCCTATCATGGCTGCGTGCCGCTGGCGGAGATCGGCCGCGCCTGGGCACTGCGGTGATAATGGCGAGGCGGCGGTCGATCAGCGCTGCTCGATGATCGCCACGCCCCAGGGCGGCAAATCGAGCGTGTCCTTCACCGGGCGGCCCGACAGCAGTTCGGTCCCGCCGCCCAGACCTTTAGTCACCTGCTGGGGCGAGGCGGAATAGTTCAGGACGTAGCGCACGGCGCGGCCGTCCGGCAGGGCGCCGCCGCGCATGATGACCGGAAACCGGGTCTCGGGGAGCTCGACGCCGGCGCGCTTGACCTCGTCCGCGAGGATCTTCTCGATCATCGCGTCGGTCGGCATGAAGCCGACATAGCTGACCTCGCCCCGGCCATAGGTGTTGCGCGTCATCGCCGCGTAGGCCGGCCAGGACGGATGCTTGTAGCGCGCCACCACGGTTGCCGTGGTCGGGGTCAGGAACTCCATCCACCAGCGGGCCGTGTTGTCCTTGTCGCCGACGCCGAACGGGTCGCCGTCCAGGCTGACGCCCTCGGGCTTGGTGAACTGCTCGTAGCGCACCCCCGCCGCCTGCGTGATCCCGCCCGGTTGGGGCGTGTAGCGCACCTTGGTGTTCTCGTCCGAGAAGCCGCTCTTGAACGTATAGATCAGGTGGCCGCCGGCCTTGGCGTAGGCGTTCAGCCGCTCGATCTCGGCGTCGCTGGCGGCGTAGAGCGCCGGGACGACGATCAGCTTGTAGTCGCTAAGCGGCGTGGCGGACGTCGGCGACAGGATGTCGACCTCGACGTTCATGCGATAGAGCGCGTCGTAGAACGGCCGCATGACGCTGTTGTAGTCGACGTCCGAGCTGATCTTGAACGCGTCGAAGCCGCTCAGCGCGGTGTTGCTGACATAGAGCGCGACGCGGTTGCGCTTCTTCATGTTGACCAGCTTGGGGCCCAGCCGCTTGAGGTCCGCGCCGATGGTCTTGGCTTCCTCGTAGACCGCGTTGGGCCGGTAGTCCTGCGAGAGCACGCCGCGCCAATAGGTCTCGATGGCGTTGGCGGTGCTGGCCCAGTGCCAGTACTCGACCATGTTGGCGCCGGAGGCCAGATGGCTGAAAGCCTGTAGCCGCAATTGGCCGGGGTAGGGCGTCCATTCCGGGAAGCCCTGGGCCTCGGTTTCCAGCACCAGATAGTTCTGTCCATTGCGCATCGAGCGGGTCAGGTCGCCGCCGAAGGCGATCTCGGCGCCGGTCAGCTTGTCCTGGCTGGGGTGGTAGATGTCGATGCCGGCGACGTCGAGCGCCTTGGCGGCCTTCCAGTGATCGACCTCGGTCTGGACGCCGAACGAATGGCCGCGCCAGGCGAGGTCGAAATTGTGGGTGATGAACTGCCCGGGTTTGGCGTGGGCTCGGACGAGGTCGGCCTGCCAGGCCAGGAAGTCGGTGACCAGGCCGCGCTGGAACTCGGCGAAGGCGTTGGACAGGCTGGCGTTGATCGAGCCGTTGACCGACGGGAAGTCCTCCCAGCGGTTGATGCGGTTGCTCCAATAGTCGAGGCCATAGGCCTTGTTCATCGCCTCGAGGTCGGGCCAGCGACGCTTCATGGACTCCACGAAGGCGGCCTGCACATTGGGGCCGCTGGTCTTGTAGGCCTTGGTCTCGTTGTCGACCTGATAGCCGATGACGGCGGGATGGTCCTTCACGTGGTCGACCAGGGCGACGATCACCCGCTCGGCCGCCCGGCGGTAGTCGGGGTCGGTGATGTCCATGTTCTGCCGCCAGCCGTACTCGGCGCGGCCCTTGGGCGTGACGACCAGGACATTGGGATGCTCGCGCGCCAGCCAGGTGGGCACGGCGTAGGTCGGCGTGCCGACGATGACCTTGATCCCGTGCCGATGCATCGCCGCCAGCATCCGATCGACGTGGCGGAAGTCGTAGACCCCCGGCTGGGGTTCCAGCGTACCCCAAGTGGATTCGGCGATCCGGACGACGGTGATCCCCGCCGCCTGCATCATCCGGGCGTCTTCCTCGACGCGATCGGTCGGCGTGTATTCGTCGTAATAGGCGACGCCGAACAGGATGGTGTCGGGAAGCTTGGCGGCGGCGGTGGCGGTCCGCTCGCCCCCCATCGCGAACAACAGCGCCAGCGCCGCGGCGCACAGGCGTCGGTCGAGTCTAAGCATGCCTGCCTCCCTAGTTATTGTCTGACTAATAGTCGGTGGCCCCTTTGGCAAGTCAATGACCGTCTCCCCGTCTTCACCGCATGCAAGGCGACAGAGGCGGCTGCGACGCTCGAGCTTGGTGCGCCTTCCTTTTGTCTTACAATTGCGATGGCCGGCGCGATCATCCGTGCTAGGTCATGTCGAAGGGCGTCAAGCAAGACGCCAATCGGGAGGGCGGAGACATGCGCAGGACTGTCGGTGTCGGGCTAGTGGCGGCCCTGTTGTCGATCGGATCGCCGGCCTTCGCCCAGGCGCCCGCCGCCATGCCGGTGTCCATCACCGTCGACGCCGCCAAGCCGATGGGGGAGCTGCGGCCGATCTGGCGGTTCTTCGGGGCCGACGAGCCGAACTACGCGACCATGAAGGACGGCCGCAAGCTGCTGGACCACCTGGGCGCGCTGAAGCCCAAGGCGGTCTATTTCCGCACCCACAATCTGCTGAACACCGGCGACGGCACGCCCGCGCTGAAGTGGGGCAGCACCAATGTCTATACCGAGGACGCTGACGGCCGCTCGATCTACAATTGGACGATCCTGGACCGCCTGTTCGACACCTACCTGGCCAAGGGCGTGCGGCCCTACGTCCAGATCGGCTTCATGCCGCAGGCGCTGTCGACCCATCCCGAGCCGTACCAGCATGCCTGGCGGCCGGGCTTCGACTACAACCTGATCAGCGGCGGCTGGGGCTATCCGCCCAAGGACTACGACAAGTGGTCCGAGCTGGCCTATCAATGGGTCCGCCATTGCGTCGAACGCTACGGCCAGGCCGAGGTCGAGACCTGGTATTTCGAGGTCTGGAACGAGCCGAACGGTCCCGCCTACTGGAAAGGCACGCCGCAGGAGTTCCACAAGCTGCACGACTACGCCGTCGCCGGCGTCCGCCGGGCCCTGCCCACCGCCAAGGTCGGCGGACCGGACGTAGCCGGCAGCGGCGGTCAGTTCATGGAGGACTTCCTCACCCACGTGACCGACGGGACCAACTACGCGACCGGCCAGAAGGGCACGCCGACCGACTTCCTGGCCTTCCACGCCAAGGGCTCGCCGCGCTTTGTCGACGGCCATGTGCAGATGGGGATCGCCACGCAGCTGGCCGGCATCGACAAGGGCTTCGGTATGATCGCGGCGCGGCCGGCGCTGAAGAGCAAGCCGATCGTGATCGGCGAGTCCGATCCCGAAGGCTGCGCCGCCTGCCAGGGACCCAGCTTCAGCTACCGAAACGGCACGGTCTATTCCAGCTACACCGCCGCCAGTTTCGCCCGTAAGCACGACCTGGCCGCCAAGCGTGGCGTCACCCTGGACGGCGCCCTGACCTGGGCCTTCGAGTTCGAGGACCAGCCCTATTTCGCGGGCTTCCGGCAGCTGTCCAGCAACGGCCTGGACCTGGCGGTGGTCAATGTGTTCCGGATGTTCAGCCTGATGGGCCCCGAGCGGGTCGAGGCGGTCAGCTCGGGCCAGATCCCGCTGGACGAGATCGTCGCCAAGGGCGTGCGGGGGCGTCCCGATGTCGGGGCCCTGGCCAGCCTGGGCTCAGACCGCCTGGCGGTGATGGTCTGGAACTATCACGACGACGACGTGCCGGGGCCGGCGGCGGACGTCCAGCTGGTGCTCAAGAACCTGCCGCGCGCCTTCGCCGGGGCCAAGCTGGTCCAGTACCGGGTGGACGAGGAACACGGCAATGTCTACGGCGCCTGGCGACGGATGGGCTCGCCGATGGCCCCGACTAAGCCGCAGTACGACGCCCTGGAACAGGCCAGCGCCCTGGCGGAGATCGACACCACGCCGCCTACGCGCGCCAAGGACGGGTTGACGCTGACCTTCCAGCTGGCCCGCCAGGGGGTGTCGCTGTTGGTGCTGGAGAAGCCGGGGTCTCGGYCGTAGTTGCGGGTTGATAGGCGCAGAAGGAGTTCTCGCCGGCCAACGCCGCAGGCCCCCACCTGACCACGCGTCGCGTGGTCGTCCGCCCCCGGAGGGGGCGGAAGGTTGGCGCAGCGCCCTTCTTCCCCCTCCGGGGGAGGAGCGCCGCAGGCGCGGAGGGGGGCAAGTACGGGGATTGAAGCGCCTGTATCCCCGGCGTTCGCGAGATCGAACCCAGCGAAATCAACCGCTTGTCGATTTTACGCGCGTCTGAATGATCCGCGTTCAGCCCCGCCCCATACTCACAGCTGTCCCCGTCGCAAGGGGAGGGCGCTTGGATCCGGCCCGAAGCGGCGATGGGGATAGGTTGAGCGGGGCCGCTGGCGGTTCCCGGCGACCTCGTCAGGTCGCACGGCTTACTCTTTAGGAGC
>NZ_JBFUJD010000093.1:0-18371 GCF_056401555.1 Caulobacter sp. P4_E5 | reverse complement strand
TTCTGAGCGCTCGGAACGCCCCGAGCGTTCGGCGCGTGGTGAGCGCCCTGAACGCGATGAACGTTCGGAGCGTGGTGAGCGCCCCGAACGCAACGAACGTCCCGAGCGTCCGGTGCGCGGCGTCCAGCCGGTCCGTGACCGCGACGACGACGACCGCCGCGTGGTCGGCTTCGGCAACGACGTTCCCGCCTTCCTGGCCCGCCCGACCAAGCGATAGTGCTATGTCGGCGAGGCGCCGAGCGGAAACGCTCGGCGCCTTCGTCGTATCTAGACGGCCAGTCGCGGCTTCAGGGCTCCAGCCCGATCAGCTGCTCATACGGCGGCAGATTGCTGGCGCCCCGCCATTCGGCGATGTAGGCGTCGCGCAGTTCGATCGAGGCCAGTCGATAGGTCTCGAGCAGATCCTGCAGGTCGGCGACCTCGGGGCCCTGCGCCTCCGCGCAATCCTGGTCCAACCGCTCCATCTCGGCCTGCACCGCCTGAACGGCCATCATCAAGGTTCGGCCGCTGACCGGCTGCATGCGCTGTCTCCGTCTCTTCGCCGTCGTCAGGACTGCGTCTGTTTCGCCGTCTCGATGGATCTGACGATCGCGTTGCGCGCCAGATTGTCCAGCGCGCCCACGAAGGCCCCCTTCTCCATGCGGCCCGCCTTGACCTCGATCTGGTAGTGGGTCGCGGCGAACTTTTCATTATAGCCGCCCTTGACGATCTTCAGGGAGTCCGGGACCTGGGTGCCCTCGGGGAGGGTGAAGCTGCGCCACCAGGCCCGGCCAAACACATATTCTCGGTCGAACAGCGACGTTCCGCCTCCCGTCCTCACGTACGAGACGCCCCGGTCGCTCTCCATCTGCACGTCGGGCGCGCGAATAGTTCTTCTGCCACGCGTCTCGATCGTCTTGGGTTCGAAAAGAGGGTCCAGAAGATGGGCCGCGGGCGTGCTCTTCTCGACCAGGGGCTGGTCGTCCGGCCACTCGGACTTGTGAAGCGCCCTGTAGAGGTTGGTGTCTGTCGTCGCCATGACGTCGCCTCCTCCTTGCATGGCGGCATCCCTGGCCGCTCATCGGGAGGCTTGCATCCCTAGCGCGAGTTTCGCAAGCGGAGCCGTGGCCATACTTGTGGAACGCTGTTATCCTGCTCGACGTTTTCGGCTTGATCGCGCCGGAGCCCGGCCGGTCGCGCCCCTTGCTAAGCAAGAATGGGAGGACTGCACTTGGCCGCCATCGAACCCGAACTCGACAAGGAAGCCATTCTCGTCGCGCACGAGAAGACCTACCACGCCTTCGCCGTGCTGTTGCGCTGGGCGATGCTGGGGTTGGCCGCCACGATCAGCGCCCTGACCGTATGGTTCGCCACGCCGGGAGGCTTTTGGGGCGGCCTAGTGGTCTTTTTGCTGGTCTGGGTCGCCGGCTATTACGGCATGGTCCATCGCGAGGAGCAACAATCGCTGGATCCGTGGGCGCCGGGCCGCAAGGGCATCCTATAAGGCCGCGTCCACGAAGGCCAACAGGTCGTCCAAGGGCGGCCTGAAGGCGAACTTGAAGCCTCGGCGGAACCTGGCCAGCAGCGGCGCTTGCCGCGCCGGGCACGGTGAAGCGCAGACATAGCCGCGCCAGTCGACCCCGACCTGGCGAGAGGCCGCGCGCACCCATTGGCTGGTGAAGTTCAGCGGCTGGATCTCCACGACCCGCGCGCCGCGGGGCAGGAAGACGGCGTTGGCCAGGGCCGCGCCGCTGGCGCCGACCACGACCTCGGCGTCGCGCATCAGGGCGACCTGCGCGGCCGCGCCGAGCTTTTCCGGTTGAACGATCGTGAAGCCACGCGCGGCCAGGGCGCGCTCGAAGGCCGCCTCACCCACCATCACGCGCATCGAATGGCCGCGCCGTGAGAGATAGACGCGCCGCGCGCCGCTTCCGGCCGGCGAGCGCGCCAGCACCCGCGCCGCGACGTCCGCCAGCAGGCCGTTCGGGTGGTGCAGGAAATGGTCCATGCTGGTCGAGAAGGTCGCGCGTTTCAGGCGAACGACCGGCGCCTCGACCTCGCGAAGCTGGATCTCGGGAAACGCCAGAGCGATCAGGTCGCGTTGCCAGGCGGTCAGCGTCGGCGCCAGGACCGGCGCCTCGTCCAGTAGCCCTGCTTGCTCCAGCGCCAGCAGCGACGGCAAGGCGTCGATGACGAAGTGGCCATAGTTGAACGTCGCGCCCCAGGGCAGGAACACCGCGCCGCTGTCCAGCTCGGGCGCGGAGGTCGGCGGCGTGAACCGTGTCGCGCCGTCGCGGACGCCCGGGATCGCCGACAGGTCTCCCGAGCCATGCCGCGCCTCGCCGATCGTGGCGTTGTAGAGCGCGCCGTCGGTTCCGATCAGCCCGCCGAAGCGCGGGAACCACCAAGCCTCGCCGATCGCGCACAGCGCCGGGACGTTGACCGGTGGCGACACGGCGATGTCGTGGGGCCAGGCGCCGGCCTCCGGACCGCCCAGCCGTCCCGGCGGCGCGGCGGCCGAGGCGTCGTGTTCCGGCGACCAGGCGACGCCGGTCTCGCCGCGCGCGAAGCGCTCGCGCAGCTCCGCCGCCATCATGGGCGGCAGGTCCTGGGCTTCGACGATGGGACGCAAGGAAAGCGGCGCGGTCATGCGCCGCTTGGAGCATGGCCTTCTCGCCTTGTCATCCCGGCGCTGCACCCCAACCGGCGAGAGTTCGGCGGCGGCGGCGGCATTCCAGGCAGGCGCGGCTTTTTGGCGCTGTTGGACCTGCGTCCCTGGAGCCTCGCGGCGCGCGAAGGACGAATTCGCCGGCCTATTCATGACCTTGTCGCGCTTTCCTCGGACGGGTCCGAAAACGCGGAGCCCATCTCTTCGGCCCTCATAATGGGCGAACGTGCGATCGCACTTGAGCGAACGCCGTTCGTTCTTAACGGGTCGTAAGAACTCTCGGGTCTAAGGTTCCGCTCCAGGCGATCGGTATTTCCGCGAGTGGAAACGCCGATGGGGGAAGAAGAAAAATGTCGGACGTCGAAACCACACTGCGCGGACCCGAGGCTTACAAGATCGCCTCGCGCGCCCTGGAGCTGATGGAACGCCACCAGGTGTGGCCGACCGCGCTGAATTTCGAGCTGTGGACCCACTACGTGGCCGATCCCGATGGCGCCTTGGCCCGTGAACTGACCCGTCTGATCTCGCTCGGCGAGCCGATGACCGAACTGGTCAGCGAAGAACTGGCCGCGACCTACCTGCCCAAGGCGCGCCTGAACGAACAAATCCGCGACGCAGGCGACCTGCTGAGCAAGGAACTGGAATCGGTCTCGAAAGCCATCCAGAACGCTCAGAAATCCAACGCGGCTTTCGGCAAGCAACTGGCTGGTGCGACCAAGAACCTGGACGCCGGCGCCGATGTCGACTCCATCAAGACCGTGGTCACCAATCTAGCCGAGGCCACGCGTCGCGTGCACAAAGAGAACCAGTCGCTGGAAGCGCGTCTGGCCGAATCCACCGCCGAGGTCGACCGTCTGCGCGAGCACCTGGAACAGGTCCGCCGCGACGCCACGACCGACGGCCTGACCAACCTGGCCAACCGCAAGGCCTTCGACGAGGAGCTGGACCGCGCCTGCTCCGACGCCGACGACACCGGCACGACCATCTGTCTGGCCGTGCTCGATATCGACCATTTCAAGGGCTTCAACGACACCTGGGGCCACCAGACCGGTGACCAGGTCATCCGCTATGTCGCCTCGGTGATCGGCCGTGTCGCCGCGCCGCCGCGCTTCGCCGCCCGTTACGGCGGCGAGGAGTTCGCGATGATCTTCCCGCGCGAGGCCGCCTCGGCCGTCGCCACCACCCTGGAAGAAATCCGCGTCGAGGTTTCCTCGCGCATGCTCAAGCGTCGCTCGACCAACGAGGACCTGGGCGCCATCACCATCTCGTCGGGCTTCGCCGAACGCCGCCCGAACGAGACCGGCCACTCGGTCATGGAACGCGCCGATGCGGCGCTCTACGCCTCCAAGCGCAGCGGCCGCAACCGCGTCACCGCGGCGGAATCCATGCCGGGCGCGGCCAACGCCGCCTGATCCCTTCAGCTGGACTACCCACTTGGACGCCGCCGGTCGCGAGATCGGCGGCGTTTCCTTTTGAAGTTTCCGCTAGCCTTCCCAAGGGGCAAAGGCGCCTAGACTCTCCCTAACACCAAGGGAGGTCGCCGTGGACTATCAGAAGATCCGACTCGCCACGCAGGATGGCGTCGCCACCGTCACCCTCGCCGATCCGGCCACGCTGAACGCCGCCAGCCTGGAGATCGCCCGCGAGCTGATCCACGCCTTTTCCTCCATTGCCGCCGGCAACGTCGAGGCCCGCGCCGTGATCCTGACCGGCGAAGGCCGCGGCTTCTGCTCGGGCGCCAACCTGTCGGGCGGCGGCGCGGCCGGACGGGCGTTGGACGTCGACGGCAAGCCCGACGCCGGCTCGGCGCTGGAAAGCACCTACAATCCTCTGATGACGCTGCTGCGCGACTTCCCGTTGCCGATCGTGACGGCGGTGAACGGCCCCGCGGCGGGGATCGGCTGCTCGATCGCCTTGATGGGCGACATCGTCGTGGCGGGCGAGAGCGCCTATTTCCTGCAGGCCTTCCGCCGCATCGGCCTGGTCCCGGACGGCGGCTCGACCTACCTGCTGCCGCGCCTAGTCGGCAAGGCGCGGGCCATGGAGATGATGCTGCTGGGCGACAAGATCCCGGCCGCGACCGCCCTGCAATGGGGCTTGGTCAATCGCTGCGTCCCGGATGCCGAGCTGATCCCGACCGCCCACACCCTGGCGGTTCAGCTGGCCCAGGGGCCGGCCGCGCTGGGGACGATCCGCAAGCTGGTCTGGGACAGCCTCGACAGCGACTGGACCGGCCAGCTGCACGCCGAGCGCAAGGCCCAGAAGGTCGCCGGCAAGACCGAGGACTTCATCGAAGGCGTCACCGCCTTCCTCCAGAAGCGCGTGGCGGCGTTCAAGGGACGTTAGTTCAGGGGGCGCTGGCGGCGGCCTGGAGCGCCCGCAGGATCGCGACGGCCTCGTCGGCGCGCTCGACGGGCACGAAGACATGGTCGTGGTTCAGCGCCGCGACCATGTTGCAGGCGATCCCGGCCTCGGCCAGCGCCGCGGCCACGGCGGCGGTCAGACCGACGCCGTCGAGGGCCGAATAGACATYGAGCGTGATCAGGGCCATCGGCGCCGCGACTGGAAAACCCACGGCTTCAGCCGCGCTACGCTCCAGGATCAGACTGACCCCTTCGGCCTCGCGGAACATGGCCAGCGGGTTCAGCGCCGCCCAGTCCCGGTCGCCAGCCGCGCAGAAGACGTATTGGCCAAGCTTAAGGTCAGGCGACATGCCGACGATCATTTCCAGAGCGCTAGCAACGACTTGCGTCACTCTTTTGATGTCGCCAGATAGGGCTTGTAGCTCTTTTCCTCGACGATCTCCGAGCCCGCCGCTTCGTTGATGGCCCGCTTGATCGCCGCGCGCTTGTCGTTGTCGATATAGACGCGGCGGGCCAGGGCCACGAAGTCTGGGCCGAAGTCCTGGCGGCGCTCGCAGTCGCGCTTGCCGTCCTCGATGTCCCACAGGGCCGCGTTGACCGCCGTGAGCTCGTCGGTCAGGCGGACGAGCTCGGCATTGTCGGGCAGGTGCTCTCGGGCCGTGGCCTCCAGCAGGGCCAGCTCTTTACGGACATTGGCTTCCTTGGCCGGATCGCCGATGCGCTGGGCCTTGACCCGCAGGATGGTGATCTTGTCGACCAGTTCGCCCGCCGAGATCGGCGCGAGGATGGACATTCAGGCGGCTCCGGTGACCAGCGTCTCGAGGGCGGCCCAGGCCGCGTCGACCGGCAGAGCGTCCATGCCGCTTCCGTAGTCCTCCGCGACCAGCATCTCAAGCCGCTGGGCGGCGGGGCGGAACTTCACCGACTTGCGGCGGTCCTGCTGCAGTGACAGCAGCGGCGCGCCGCCGGCGGCCAGCATGTGGCCGGGGCCGGCGTCATTGGCGACTCCGGCCGCCAGACGTCCGGCAAGAGCGATGACCAGCAGCGGGCCCTTCACGTGGGGGTACGGATCCACGCGGTCCCGCTCAGGGTGTAGCCCTTGCGGGATCTCGCGCGCGGCGACGGTGGCGTCCTCGGCCTCGTCGGGACCGAACAGGAAGACCGGCGTCCAGCCCCGACTGACGACGCGGCGAGCCAGTTCCAAATAGTTCTCCAGCGGCCAACGCTTGTCCTGACCGCCGGCCCCCGGCGCCAGGCCGACATAGGTCGGCCCGGCCGGCAGCAAGGCCTCGGCGGCCTTCACGGCGTCGGGATTGTTCAGGACCAGCGGACGCGGGCCGCCCTGCCCGTCCGTGGCCAGCGACAACAGCCGCGCCAGGCGGTCGGTGACGGCCACCGGCCAGTCCTTGTCGCGGGCGTGACGGGCGGCCGAGACGAAGCGGCCGGTTACGCCGCGACGCGCCACGCCGCTGCGGCGCAGGTTTTCCTGGGTGTCGATGACGAGATCGAACGCACGGCCGCCGAACGGTTTCGACCACGGCAGGCTGTCGAGCGGTCGCGCGCCGTTTCGGCCCTCCAGGATCACCTCATCGACATAGCCGGCCACCACGCTCTTCAGCGGCCCCGCATAGACCGTCTCGCCCTTGGCCGCGCACCAGCTGATGCGGGCGTCCGGGAACGCGGCGCGCAGGCCGGCGACGAAGGGCAGCTTGATCAGGCCGTCGCCGATCACCTCGCCCATCGAATAGATCAGAACCGTCTGGACCATGACCGTGTGTCGCCGCCCCGCCGGCCGCGGTCAATCGCGAGATCGCCGATCACGACAATGTAAGTGAACGCTCACTTGCATTTCGCGGGCATCGTGCAAAGCTTCCCCCATGAGCGCCAAGCCCCGCATCGAACGCGCCGCCCTGGAGGCCTTCGTCGTCGACGGCGTCGACGCGACCACGACCAAGACCATCGCCGCCCGCGCCGGCGTGTCCGAAGGCGCAATCTATCGGCATTGGAAGAGCAAGGACGAGCTGGCCGTCGGCCTGTTCATGGACTGCCACCGCCGGCTCTCCAGGCTGATCGAGGACGAGGCCGGCGCGGTCCACGGCATCGAGGCCAAGGCCGAAGCCCTGGTCCGCGCCTATTGCGCTGTGGCCGACGAGGACTGGCTGCTGTTCTCGTTCCACCTGCTGCAGCTGCACCATTTCCTGCCCTACTATCAGGAGGATGGCCGTGACCCGGTCACCCTGGTCGAGGACCTGATCAAGCGCGCCATGCTGGCGACGCAGCTGCCGCCGGGCGATCCGCGCGTGCTGGCGGCCATGGCGATCGGGGTGATCACCCAGACCGCCCAGAACAAGGCCTACGGCCGCCTGGGCGGCGACGCCCTGTCGACCCACGCTCCCCTGATGACAGCGGCCGTCAAGGCCGTGCTTTTCGCTCGATAGAGAGATCCGATCGCCATGCGCAGCGCGCTGTTCAATGCCTACTACTGGGTCCTATCGATCTTCTACGGCCTGTCGGCCGCCCTCTCGGCGCTCTTGCCAGGCCGCAGGCCGGTGGCCTTCGCCCTGCGGCTCTACAGCCAGCGGATGCTGTGGGCCCTCGGCGTCTTCGCCGACGTGAAGGTCCAGCTGAAGGGCCAGGAGAACCTGCCCAAGGGCCCGTTCATCATCGCCGCCAAGCACCACAGCTGGGGCGACGGCTTCGTGATGTTCGCCAATGTCGAGAACCTCAGCTTCGTGACCGGCGATCATCTGGAGAAGTTCCCGCTGGTCGGGGCGATCCTGAAGAAGTTCGGGGCCATCGTCGTCGACAGCTGCGGCGGTCCCGAGGCCCGCAAGGCCCTGTCGGCAAGCGCCGCCCAGGTCGCGGCCGAGGGCCGGCGGATCCTGATCTATCCCGAGGGCCACCTGGCCGCGCCGGGCGAGCGGTTCCGCTACCGGACCGGCGTCTACTACATGAGCAAGGACTTCGGCCTGCCGGTCGTGCCGATGGCCACCAACCTCGGCTGCTTCTGGCAACAGACGCAGAAGGCCAAGACGCCGGGAACCGCGACCGTGGAGTTCCTGCCGCCCCTGCCGCTGGGCCTGGACAAGGCCGAGTTCATGCAGAGGCTGGAAGCGGCCGTCGAAGGGCGCACTAACGAGTTAATCGCCCAGGCGCGTGGCGAGCCGGTGCGGCCGTCGGTGCTGGTGGAGTGGAACGGGCGGAAGAACGTGACTGCTGAACCTTCCGCCAAGGCCGCCACCGCGAACCTTCTCCCATAGGGAGAAGGAGGGGCCCACGCCGCGGGCGTGGGAGGATGAGGGGTTTCAGAGGCCGAGGGTGTAACCCCTCACCCTCCCACCGCTTTGCGGCGGGCCCCACCCTCTCCCTATGGGAGAGGGATTTTAAAGCTCGACCGGGCACTCCGCCGGCACGGCCACGAAGGTGCCGTCCGCCCGGCGCTTGGCGAAATGGGTCTGCGCGCAGCCGCCCGAGCACAGGATGCCGGTGTCCGACCAGTACAGCGGCGCGTCGTCCTCGTGACGGAAGCCCGGCGCGCCCCAGGCGAGGCCACACTCGATGCAAGAAGGTGTGCGGGCGAGCATGGCGGTCAATCCTTGAATTCGGTGTCGGAACGCGGCGCGTCCGGCAGTTGGTCGTCCAGCGACTGGCGGTAGTGGACGCAGCCACGCATGAACTGCGGCCAGGCCGGTACGACGGGCTGGGGATCGGTCTTCTCGGGCAGCAGGGCCCACAGGTCGGGATGGTGCCAGCACAGTTCATGCAGCGTGCTGTCGCGGTGCGCGCGGATCGCCGCGCGCAGCTTGCGAACCTCGTCGATCAGCGCTTCACGCGACAGATCGTCAAGATCCTCATCCACTAGTCCAGCGCCTCCGGCGCCGGCTGGATGGTGACGCTCTCGCCGCAGCCGCAGGCGTCGGTCTCGTTGGGATTGTGGAACACGAACTTCGAGGCCAGCTTGGTCACCTCGTAGTCGATCTCGGCGCCGATCAGGAACAGCACGGCCTTGGGCTCGATCAGGATCCGGACGCCCTTTTCCTCGATCACCTCGTCGATCGGGTCCTGGGTCTCGGCATATTCGAAGACATATTCCGAACCCGCGCAGCCGCCGTTCTTCACGCCGACGCGCAAGCCCGCGTAAGGCTTGTCGGCGCGGTCCATGATCTCCTTCACGCGCGCGGCTGCGGCGTCGGTCAAGGTGACGACCTTGGGACGCGGACGGCGGGGACGGACGGTGATCGCGGTTTCCATGGCTTTCGAACCGATCAGAACATGTTCAGTTGCAACTTAGCCTCGTCGCTCATGCGCGAGGCGTCCCACGGCGGCTCGAACACCAGGTCGACCGTGCAGGACTTCAGCTCCGGAATCTCCATCACCGCGTCGCGGACCCAGCCCGGCATTTCCCCGGCCACCGGGCAGCCTGGCGCGGTCAGGGTCATGTCGATGGCCACGTCCTTGTCGTCGCTGACGTCGACCTTGTAGATCAGGCCCAGCTCGTAGATGTCGACCGGGATTTCCGGGTCATAGACGGTCTTCAGCTTCTCGATCAGCTGGTCCGTCAGCCGGTTCAGCTCGTCCTTCGAGAGGGCGGTGACAGGCTCGGGAGAGGCGGCGGCGTCGGTCATGGGCGGCTCAACTGAAGAAACTGCGGGCCTTGGCCAGCGCGTCGACGAACGCGTCGGCCTCGGCCTCGGTATTATATAGGGCGAACGAAGCGCGCGCGCTCGACGTAACGCCGAAACGGCGCATCAAGGGCTCGGCGCAATGGGTGCCGGCGCGGACGGCGACGCCGTAGCGGTCCAGCACCTGGGCGATATCGTGGGCGTGGGCGCCTTCGACCGTGAACGACAGCACCGCGCCCTTGCCGGGCGCCTCACCCAGGATCCGCACGCCGTTGACGCCGCGCAGCTGCTCGGCGACGCGGCTGTAGAGGGCGTGCTCGTGGGCGAAGATGGCGTCGCGATCCAGGCCGTTCAGCCACTCGATCGCCGCGCCCAGGCCGACGGCCTCCAGGATCGCCGGCGTACCGGCTTCGAAACGGTGTGGCGGATCGGCATAGGTGATCTTGTCGAGACTCACGGAGCCGATCATCTCGCCGCCGCCCTGGTACGGCGGCAGCACGGCCAGGCGCTCGGCCTTGCCGTACAGCACGCCGATGCCGGTCGGGCCGTACAGCTTGTGGCCGGAGAAGACGTAGAAATCGACGTCCAGCGCCTTCACGTCGACCTTGGTGTGGACCACGCCTTGGCAGCCGTCCAGCAGCACCGGCGCGCCGGCCGCATGGGCCAGACGGATGACCTCGGCCACGTCGTTGACCGTGCCCAGCACGTTCGACATGTGGGTGACGGCGACCATCTTGGTCTTTTCGGACAGCAGGCCCTGATAGGCCTCCATGTCGAGGCGGCCGTCGTCCAGCACGGGGATGAACTTCAGCACCACGCCCTTGCGCTCGCGCAGGAAGTGCCACGGCACGATATTGGCGTGGTGCTCCATCTCGGAGAGCACGATCTCGTCGCCGGCGTTCAGCGACAGGCCGAACGAGGCCGCGACCAGGTTCACCGCTTCGGTGGCGCTCTTGGTCCAGACCACCTCGGTCGGTTCGGCGTTGATGAAGCGCGCGACGCTTTCACGGGCCTTTTCATAGGCTTCCGTGGTTTCATTCGCGAGCGTGTGCAGGCCGCGGTGGACGTTGGCGTACGAGGTCCGCGCCAGGTCCATCATGGTGTCCAACACCACGTTCGGCTTCTGGGCGCTGGCGGCGCTGTCCAGATAGACCAGCGGCTTGCCGTGCACGGTCCGTTGCAGGATCGGGAACTGCTCGCGGATCGCGGCGACGTCGAAGGGGGCGTCAAAAGCCATCAGGTAGGACTCCCCAGCTTGCGGGCCACCCAGGCGGCGGCGACGGCGCGCGCGCCCTCGTGCGCGATGCGCTCGACCACCTCGCCGACGAAGGCGACGGTCAGCATGGCCTTGGCCTCGGCTTCCGGGATGCCGCGCTGGCGGGCGTAGAAGATCGCTTGCTCGTCCAGGGCGCCGATGGTGTTGCCATGGGCGCAGGAGACGTCGTCGGCGAAGATCAAAAGCTCGGGCTTGGCGTCGACCTCGGCCTTGTCCGACAGGATCAGGGCGTGGTGACCCATGCGCGCATCGGTCTGGTCGGCGCCCTGGGCGACGACGATCCGGCCCTGGAAGACACCGCGCGCCTGGTCGGTGACCATGCCCTTGGTCAGCTGACTGGTGACGCCGTCGACGCCGGCGTGGGTGACGACGGTCGTCTGGTCGGCGTGGCGCTGGCCCTCCAGTATATAGACACCGTCGAGGCGCACCTGGGCGTGGGCGCCGGGGTGATTGACCCGCGTCTCGATCCGCTGGCGACGCGCGCCCGAGGTCAGGACGGTCTGGGCGTAGGTCGCGCCGGGGGCCAGATCGACCTCGGCGGTGACGACATTGATCGCCTCGGCGTCGTCCTCGACCAGCAGGATGCGCTCCAGCGAAGCGCCCTCGCCCACGGCGATCTCGAGCGAAACGTCCGAAACGTAGCCCGCCGCGCGACCTTCATGGCTTTCCAGCAGGACCAGGCTCTCGCCCGGCCTGACGACCAGGGCGTGGCTGGCCGCCTGCGAGGTCTTGTCGGCCAGGGTGATGAACCGCAGGGCCACGACGCCCGAGACGGCCTCGGCGTCGCTGACGCGACGGCCGTTCACGAACACGGTTTCGGTCGCGGTCAGGTCGGCGAACGGACCGGCCGGAACATCGCCGTCATGCGCCGGCGCGGCCGGCGGCAGGACCCGCAGCAGGCCGCGCAGATCGGTCCAGCGCCAGTCCTCGTCGCGCCGCGAGGGCAGCGCGGTCAGGTCGCCGGTCTTGAGGGCAGAGGCGAGACTCATGCGGCGGCCACGTACTTGTCGTAGCCCTCGGCTTCCAGCTGCAGGGCCAGTTCCGGGCCGCCCGAGGCGACGATGCGGCCGGCGGCCAGCACGTGGACCTTGTCGGGTTTGATGTAGTCGAGCAGGCGCTGGTAGTGGGTGATCACCAGCATGCCGCGCTCGGGCGAGCGCAGGGCGTTGACGCCTTCGGAGACGATCTTCAGGGCGTCGATATCGAGGCCGCTGTCCGTCTCGTCCAGGATCAGGAACTTCGGGGCCAGCATGGACATCTGGAAGATCTCCATCCGCTTCTTCTCGCCACCCGAGAAGCCGACGTTCAGGCCACGCTTGAGCATGTCGAAGTCGATCTTCAGCGCCGCGGCCTTCTCCTTGGCCAGCTTCAGGAAGGCCGGAGCGGCGACCTCGTCCTCGCCGCGCGCGCGGCGCTGGGCGTTGAGGGCGGTGCGGATGAAGGTCAGGGCCGGGACGCCCGGGATCTCCAGCGGATATTGGAACGACAGGAACAACCCCTTGGCCGCCCGCTCGTTGGGGTCCAGCGCCAACAGGTCATCGCCGTTCAGGCTGGCCGAGCCTTCGGTGACCTCGTAGCCGCCACGGCCGCTCAGCACGTAGGACAGGGTCGACTTGCCGGCCCCGTTCGGGCCCATGATCGCGTGGACCTCGCCGGCCGGGACGTCCAGCGTGACGCCCTTCAGGATCGGCTTGTCCTCGACGCGGGCATGAAGGTTCTGGATCTTAAGCATGGGTCTCGTTGAGTTTTCTGTATTCCGCGTCGTGGCCCGCGAAGGTTCCGGCGACGGCGATCTGGCCTTGGATGGCGGCGTTTAACAGCGAAAGATCCTCGGACGGGATCCAGTATTCCTCATGGCCGGGCGTGCCCGAGACACGATGCTCATAGGCGTTCAGGAAGGTCTTTAAGACCGCGAACCGGACGACGTAGCCGCGCCGATAGGTCGTGTGAACGGCGTTCCAGTCCCGAGCCAGCTTGGCCGCGTAGGCCTCGCTGGTGACGGGACGGAAGACCGGCTGCTCGATGTCGTGCGGCGGAAAGGCCTTCCAGTCCGACGCCTTGATATCCTGCAGCTCTTCCATGCCGACCGGCTGGTAGAGCTTGACGGTCATCATCCGACGCTGCCCTCCAGGCTGATCGCCACCAGCTTCTGGGCTTCGACGGCGAATTCCATCGGCAGCTGCTGCAGCACGTCCTTGACGAAGCCGTTGACCAGCAGGGCCACGGCCTCTTCCTGGCTCAGGCCGCGTTGCTGGCAATAGAACAGCTGGTCGTCCGACAGGCGGGTGGTGGTGGCCTCGTGCTCGAACACGCTGTGGCCGTTGCGGGCCTCGATGTACGGGACGGTGTGGGCCGCGCAGGTCTTGCCGATCAGCAAGGAGTCGCACTGGGTGAAGTTGCGCGCGCCCTTGGCCTTCGGGTGAGCCGAGACCAGGCCGCGATAGGTGCTGGTCGACTTGCCGGCGCTGATGCCCTTGGCGACGATCCGCGAGCGGGTATTGGCGCCCAGGTGGATCATCTTGGTGCCGGTGTCGGCCTGCTGGTGGCCGTTGGTCACCGCGATCGAATAGAACTCGCCCGACGAGCCCTCGCCGCGCAGCACGCAGGACGGATATTTCCAGGTGATGGCCGAGCCGGTCTCGACCTGGGTCCAGGAGACCTTGGAGCGGTCGCCACGGCAGTCGGCGCGCTTGGYCACGAAGTTGTAGATACCGCCCTTGCCGGTCTCCGGATCGCCCGGGTACCAGTTCTGGACCGTCGAGTATTTGATCTCGGCGTCGTCCAGCAAAACCAGCTCGACCACCGCCGCGTGCAGCTGGTTCTCGTCGCGCATCGGAGCCGTGCAGCCTTCGAGGTACGAGCAGTAGGCGCCCTTGTCGGCGATGATCAGGGTGCGCTCGAACTGACCGGAATCCTTGGCGTTGATCCGGAAATAGGTCGACAGCTCCATCGGGCAGCGCACGCCCGGTGGAATGTAGACAAACGAGCCGTCCGAGAAGACCGCGCTATTGAGGCAGGCGAAATAGTTGTCCGAGGTCGGCACCACGCTGCCCAGGTACTGGCGCACCAGCTCCGGATGTTCGCGGACCGCCTCGCTCATCGAGCAGAAGATGACGCCGACGGCGGCCAGCTCCTTCTTGAAGGTCGTGACGACGCTGACGCTGTCGAACACCGCGTCCACGGCATAACGAGGAGCCCCTTCGACGCCCGCCAGGACTTCCTGTTCCTTCAGCGGGATGCCCAGCTTGGYGTAGACGGCCAGCAGCTCCGGATCGACCTCGTCCAGGCTCTTGGGGCCCTCCTTGGTCGAAGGCGCGGCGTAGTAGTAGCTGTCCTGGTAGTCGATCTTGGGGAAGTTCACCTTCGCCCAGGTCGGCTCTTCCAGCTCGAGCCAGCGGCGGTAGGCGTCCAGGCGCCAGTCCAGCATCCACTGCGGCTCGCCCTTCTTGGCCGAGATGAAGCGGACGATGTCCTCGGACAGCCCTTTGGGCGCGAACTCCTGCTCGATCTCGGTCGTGAAGCCGTGCTCGTATTTCTCGAGCGCGGCGACGGTTTCGACAGTTTCCTTGACCGCGGCCACTACGCCACCTCCCGGCGCCGTGCGCCGATACGCTTCCAGGCGGCGAGCCAGGCGTCGCCGCACTTGATCCAATCGTCTTCCGTGCTCGCCCAGCCGCCGCTCACTCGCAGAGCGAACGGCGCCAGGTCGGACCGGCCCATGGCTTCCACCACACGGCTGGCCTTGACCTTGCCCGACGAGCAGGCGCTGCCGGCGGAGACCATGACTCCGGCCAGGTCCAGGGTCATGACCTGGACCTCGGAGCCAAAGCCCTCGCCCGCGAAGCACAGGGTCTGGGGTAAACGCGCCGCGCCCTCCCCGAGCACCACCGCGCCGTGCGCCTTGACCCGTTCGGCCAGGGCGTCGCGCCAATGGGACTGTTCGGCCATCGAGGCAAGGCTTTCCCGCGCCGCCCGGGCGGCCGCGCCAAAGCCGGCGATGCCCGCCACGTTCTCGGTGCCGGCCCGGCGGCCGCGCTCCTGGCCGCCGCCGTGCTGGCGACGGACGAGCGTGGCGCGGGTCCCGGCCACCAGCGCGCCAACGCCCTGCGGCCCGCCTAGCTTGTGAGCCGACAGGGCCATGGTGTCAGCGCCAAGGGCCGAAAAATCGACGGCGATCTTGCCGGCCGCCTGGACGGCGTCGACGTGCAGCCAGCCGTCCCGAGCGCGAACCAGGGCCGAGGCTTCCGCCACCGGCTGGATGACGCCCGTCTCGTTGTTGGCCAGCATCAGGCAGACTAGGGTCTTGCCCGGAATTTCAAGGGCTTGCGCCAGCCAGGCCAGATCGACGACGCCATCGCCGTTCACCGGCAGGATCTCGACCGGAAGGCCCGAAGCCTTGGCCGTCTCGACCACCGCATCGTGTTCAATGGCGCTGACGAGGATGCGTTGGACGCCGGCGGCCTTGGCGCTCTCGATGGCCAAGGCATTGGCCTCGGTGCCGCCGCTGACAAAGGTCACCGAGCCCGCGGGCACGCCGACCAGAGCCCCGACCTCGGCGCGGGCGCGCTCGACGATATCGCGCGCGGCGCGGCCGGCGGCGTGGACCGACGAGGGGTTGGCCGGGCTCTCCAGGGCGCGCAGCAACGCTTCCCGCGCCTCCGGCCGCAGGGGGGCCGTGGCGTTGTAGTCGAGATAGACCGATGTGCGGTTGATGCTCACTCGGCCGCGATCTCCATGGGCGCGGCCGGACGCAGCTTGCCCGCCAGGACGTCGGCTACCGACACCGAGGCCAGATAGCCGTGGATCTGGCGGCCCATTTCTTCCCACAGGCCGTGGGTCATGCAGCGCTCGCCGCCGGCCATGCAGCCCCTGGGCTGGCCCTTGGTGAAGCCGCAACGCGTGGCGCGCAGCGGCTCGTCGACCGCCAGCACGATGTCGGAGATGAAGGTCTCGGTCGACGCCTTGGCCAGGCGGTAGCCACCGCCAGGCCCGCGGGCGCTGATCACCAGGCCCTTGCGGCGCAGGCGCGCGAACAGCTGTTCCAGATAGGACAGCGAGATCTGTTGGCGGCCGGCGATCTCGGCCAGGGCCACGGCGCGGCCCTCGCTTTCGTCCTGGCGCTTGGCCAGGTCGGTCATCGCCATGACCGCGTATCGTCCTTTGGTGCTCAGGCGCATCGCCTTACCCCTTGCAGATTCCGCGCGCATCGGCTTTTGCGTGTGCTACAAGCCGCGACTTCGCGCGCGGGCCCTCCAGCCCGCGAACTGGTTGCGATCTAGGAAGACCAAGCGCAGTAGTCAAGTATTCGGCGACCCAAATCGTCGAACGAGGGACCGCTGGCGAGCTCAAGGGAACGACATGCCTGATGTGATTTTGACCGGCGCGTCCGGGCGGATCGAAGGTCGCTATTCTCCGGGCAAGACCGAGACGGCGCCGATCGCGCTGATCCTGCATCCCCACCCGAAAGCCGGCGGTCACATGAACCACCCGGTGGCGGTTCAGCTGTATCACCTGTTCATGAAGCGCGGTTTCGCCACCTTGCGCTTCAACTTCCGCGGCGTGGGCCGCAGCCAGGGCGAGTTCGACGCCGGCATCGGCGAGCTGGCCGACGCGGCCACCGCCCTGGACTGGCTGCAGACGTCCAACCCGGCCGCCAGCCAGACCTGGGTCGCCGGCTTCGATTTCGGCGCCTATATCGGCATGCAGCTGCTGATGCGCCGTCCSGARACSGACGGCTTCATCTCGGTGTCGCCGCCGACCAACATGTACGACTTCAGCTTCCTGGCCCCCTGCCCGGCCTCGGGCCTGWTCCTGACCGGCKSSGCCGACACGATCACCCCGCCGGTCGAGGTGGAGCGCGTGGTCACCAAGCTGCGCACCCAGAAGGGCATCACGATCGACTACGAGGTCATCGACAAGGCCACCCACTTCTGGGCCGAGCACCTGCCCAGCGTCGAGAAAAGCGTCAGCGAATATCTCGACAAGCGCCTGGCCGCCGAGCCGATCTAGACGTTTCAAAGGCCTCCCTCCGGGGAGGCCTTTTTCGTTGGGCCTCACCGCACTATATTTTCATCGATTGATGAATAATGATGGAGACGGTGATGCACTACGACATCGTCATCGTCGGCGGGGGCGCCGGCGGGCTGGAACTGGCGTCGCGGCTGGGCCGCAAGCTGGGCGGCAGACATGGCAAGCGCCGCGTGCTGCTGATCGACCGCTCCAGCTTCCATATCTGGAAGCCGACCTTGCACGAGGTGGCGGCCGGCACTCTGGACGTCCACCAGGAGGGCATCTCCTACCCGATCCTGGGCCGCTCGAACGGCTTCAACTTCTTGCTCGGCGAGCTCGAGACCTTCGATCCCGCGGCTAAGCGCCTGACGTTGAAAACGATCACTGGCGAGCGCGGCGAGATCCTCGCGCCCGAGCGCGCCATCAGCTTCACCTATGGCGTGCTGGCGATCGGCAGCGGTTCGAACCTGTTCGGCACGCCCGGCGCGGAACAGGCCCATCTGCTGGAGCGCACCGAGGACGCCGAGGCCTTCCACGCCCGTCTGCTGGCGGCCTTCACCAAGGCCTCGTTCTCGGAGGACAAGATCCTGCGCGTGGCCATCGTCGGCGGCGGCGCCACGGGCGTCGAACTTTCGGCCGAGCTGATCGAAGCGCATCGCGAGCTGCTGGGCAGCCTGGGCGACGAGCAGCGCTTCCGTCTGGACATCACCGTGGTCGAGGCCGCGCCGCGCATCCTGGGCGGCCTGCCCCAGAAGATCGCCGACAAGGCCACGCTGGCCCTGGAGCGCAAGGGCGTGGCCGTGAAGACCGGCGCCAAGGTCCTGGCCGTCCATGCCGGCCGGCTGGAGACCAGCCAGGGCGACATCCCCGCCGACCTGATCGTCTGGGCGGCCGGCATCAAGGCCGCGGCCGCCAACAAGGATTTCGGCCTGGAGGTCAACGGCGGCAACCAGTTCGTGGTCAACGACCGCCTGGAGACCTCCGCCCCCGACGTCTGGGCCCTGGGCGACTGCGCCGCCGCGCCCTGGAAGGATGGCAAGACCATCCCCGCCCGCGCCCAGGCCGCCCACCAGCAGGCCAGCTATCTGGAGAAGGCGCTGCTGGCGCATCTGGCCCAGCGGCGCGTCGAGACGCCATTCGTCTATCGCGACTTCGGCTCGCTGGTGTCGCTGGGCGACAACAAGGGCGTCGGGGCGCTGATGGGTGGGCTAGGCGGGCCGAACTTCTTCATCGAAGGCCTGCTGGCCAAGTGGGCCTACATGTCGCTGCACCTGGACCATCACCGGGCGATCCTGGGCGTGGGGCGGACCGTGACCCTGGCGCTGGCGAGGCTGTTGCAGCAGCGGGTGTCGGGGCGACTGAAGCTGCACTGAAATCTGCTCCCCCGCGAGCGGGGGAGCTGTCGCGGAGCGACTGAGGGGGCTAACGCGGCGTTCGCCCAGCTTGCCCCCTCC
>NZ_JBFUJD010000092.1:0-19197 GCF_056401555.1 Caulobacter sp. P4_E5 | reverse complement strand
CAACAAGGTGCGATTGTTCGCCAAGGCCACACGCGCCGACGCGGTGGGGATCCTGCTGGCTCTGCACTACAACTGGCCGGAACTGGCCTTGATCCTGCTCGATAACAAGATGGCCACGGCCTTCTTCATCGTCATGCGCGACCTGCATGAGGAGGTGGGGCCGCGACTGGGCAGCGTACCGCCGGCTCTCCTGGTCAGCGCTTTTCGGTCCTTGGGCGACGAAATCCGCAAGCTCTTCGCGCGGCAGGACGCCAGCGCCGAGGACTATATCTCGCGCGCCATCGCCAAGAGTTACGAGGCGCCGGATCCGCAGGACGAAGGTTCGTCCTGAGATCCGGCCTCCGTCTTGGCGGCGCTCGCCCGGCCGCCGCGCTTTTCGGTCTATTCGGGTGGCGCGGGCGGTGGCGAGGCCGGCTTTTCGGGCGGGTCGCGGCGGATCCAGGTCAAGGGCAGGACGCCGTCCTCGGTGGCCATCAGCCGCGCATTGATCGGCTCGGGCCAGGCGGGGTCATCGAGCTTGACGTTGAGCAGCGCGCCGCTGGTGTCGGCCGCGCGCCAGGCCGCGCCGACCTCGGCCTCGCCCACGAAGACCAGGTAGTCGGGGCCTTTGGCGAAGGTCCGGGTCGGCGGCGCGAGGCGCACGGTGGCGTCAAGGCTGAGGCTGGCCAGGCGGCCGGTGAAGCCGTCGCCGTCGCGACGGAAGTGACCAAGGATCGACATGGGGTGTCTCCGGCCCGCCGGCGCTGGGGCGCGCCGAAGGCGGCGGCCCGATCGCCGGTGGAGGGAAACCGGTGGATCGAGCCGCCGCTGGCCGGCCGCCGGGGGGAGCGGCAAGGCCGGCGCGGCGACCTTGGGCCGGGACGCCTGGCGGGCGGTTGAGGGCGTCTGTCCAAGGTGGCCAGGACGTTGTCAGGCGCCCAAAGCGATCCCTCAATGGCCTGCGGCCGGTCCGAAGTCAGAGACAACCCGTGGAAACAAAACGGCGGCCCTGCCAGGCGCGACCTTGCGGCCGGACCGCCTGTCGACCTCGAAATCAGTGCGATCGCGCGGCGGCGCCCGCCCCGCCGGATGGCGGAACGGGCGCTTGGCGGCCTATTCGGTTTCGGTCGCCGGCTTGGCCTTCTTGTCGTCGGGACGCGACCAGACCAGGCTGTGGACGCCGTCGATCACGACCAGGGCGGCGTTCATCTCCTCGGTGAAGCTGGGGTCGTCCAGGGTGACCGACAGATAGTCCTTGTTGTCCCTGGAGACCTTCTTCCAGGCCGCGCCGAACTCGGCGGCGCCCGAATAGACCCGGAAGTCGGGGCCCTTGGGGCTAGTCTTGTCGACCGGGCGGAATTGCACCGTCCGAACGTTGAGGCTCAAGCTGCGGATGGACCCCGAGAAGGTCCCGTTGGCGTTGGCCGTGAAGGTGCCGATGATAGCCATGTCGTCTCTCCGATCTGAACCGAGCCGCGCCGATCGCGGCCTCGATGGCGATCTTGAGACCGGGCCCAGGCCCGCCCCGCAGCGCGCCGAAGACCTGTCGCCCGGCGAGCCCGCAGCCTTGGCGAAGGACCAAAGAGCACGGGTTTGTTGCCTCGCGAGGAATGGGCGCTCGCGCCCAGGGGAAGAAACCTGGACTCGCGGTTGCGGTGGCGGRACGGGTCCCGGTCAGATCAGGCCAGAAGAGGACGCGGTCGACGCGCTCGTTTCAGATCACCGGAGAGATGACCTGTTTGTCGTCGGCCCCCTTCGCGGACAAGGCCAACCCAACCTTCTCGGGGGCCATTCGCAGCTTGAGCCTCAACCTCGCGACGGTGCGCCCGCCCGGTCGACAAGGCCTGCCCCAAGGGCTTCGGCTTGCGCGTCCATTCCGGCGCCGCGGTCTTCGGCGCGGCCGGGAACGAAGATCGCCAGGGACAGTCAGGATACCTGCCGGACATCCGTGGCGGCGCCAACATCAGTCGCGAGATGAAAGCCGCCCCTGTCGTGATCGACGGCGTTCACGGCCTGGTCTGGCCCCGTCCCGACGACAAGACGGCCAAGCCGGCGACCAAAGCCGAATAGTCCGCCAAGGGCCCGCTCCGCCATCCGGCGGGGCGGGCGCCGCCGCGCGATCGCGCCGGTTTCGAGGTCGAAGACCGTCTGGTTTCAAGCCGGCCAGCCGACCGCAATCCCAGCCGGGCCAGGGCAGAGGCGCAAAGCGCGCTCAGACCTCCTCTTCCCAATCTGGCACCGTCAGCGGCGGCACGATGAAAGCGGCGGCCGCGAAGTGCTCGCGCAGGCGCGTCATCGTACCCAAAACCTCGACCGTCGCCTTGTCGACGAGGACGCGGTCGTCCTCGTCAGCGATGAAGCAGGCCGGCTCGCCCTGGCCAGTAAACACCACCCGCTCGGCGCTCCAGGATCCTGGATAGGATCCCGACCAGCGCGCGAACGGTACGCCGTGCGCGACGCACCAGGCTTCCAGTTCGTCAAATTGCCCGCCGGTCACTTCGCGGGCGACGAGCCGCAGCGGCTGGCCCTGAAGCAGATCCTGCGCCCTGAACCAGGGGCCATCCCAGTCGGTTGACAGACCTTCGTCGGCGATGAGACCGGCCATTTCGACAAAGGTCTCGCGATCAAGCGCGCCGCCCAGGGTGATCGTCGCGGAACAGCGATCGGACATTACGGCCTCCTGTTGGGAAGGGAGGCGCCGCCGCCGGGCGGACGCCTCGCCGGTTGGGTCAATATTCTTCGGGCAGCAGCAGGGTCAGCACGCGTCGGGTCACCGCCGGATCCGAAGGATCGGGCGACCCGGCCACCAGGTTCTGGTCGTAATAGTCGATCTTCCAGAACACCCGCCGGCCCTGGATGACCAGCGAGCCAAAATCGCGCTCGCCATAGGGGTCATCGTCCGGGTCGAAACGGTCATAGGCCATCACCGCAGCCATAGCCTCGGCGACGAAAAGCCGACCAAGGTTGGCCAGACCGCTGGTGAAGTACCAGCCAAGCCCCGGCGTGCGCCGCAGGGCGTCGTTCAACTCGGCGATCCGAGCGCTTCTGGTGTCGTCCATTGATCCCTCTCCTTGGGGCTGGGGTGCAGGCGCAAGGCGCGCCTGAACCCCTGCCCGTCGGCGAGACCGGGGGTGCAAACGGAGGGGCGGCTTCGCGGGGACCCGGCTGCAGGGCCTCGGCTGGACACGAAAGACCAGCTGTCTGTTCCAGGCCCGAAGCTGGGCGGAAGCCGATCCGAAGTGCGCTGGGGGCGGAGCCCCAAGCCACGCGGGCTCCAGCCCGCCAACAAGAATGAAGCCTGTACAGGAGCCCGCGCATGCGCGTGGCGGGAGGCGGCGTCGAGCGATCGGCGGCGGCCCAAAGCCGCCCGGAGGCGTCGCGCCCGAGGGAGCGGCGAAAGCCGCAGGACCGAGCGTGACCGCTGACCGCTCTCTGCTTCAGGCGAAGCCGTGGAGCGCAAGCGAGCGGCGCAGCCCCCCGTGGTCGCGCGGGACGCTTGCGATCCTGCCGTTTCGTTGTCTTTCGCGCTGTGGGGTACATGACGGCGGCGAACGCCTTGCCCTTGCGGACCCAAATCTGAAACTCACCGCATCACGCGGAGCTTCCGGCATGCGACAGCTCGACCTCACCGCCCAAGATCAACATCAGGCGACGGATCGCCTCGCCTATCGGGTCAAGGAGGCCGCCGAAAGCCTGGCGATCAGCCGCAGCCRCTTCTACGAGTTGGTCGCGGCCGGCGAAATCCGCGTGTTGAAGGACGGATCACGCACGCTGGTGCGCCGGAGCGAACTGGTGGCCTATCTCGATCGCCTGGAAGAGGCTGGCGACGCGCTCAATCGGCGAGCGCGCCGGCGCTCGCCCAGTCGTTCATGAGGGCGTGACGCTTGGCGAACATGTCGCCGCGTCGGTAGGCGGCTTCGACCTTGTTGGCGACCTTGTGCGCCAGGGCCATCTCGATCATTTCGCCGGGATAGTTGGTGGTCTCGTGAGCCCAATCGCTGAAGGTGCTTCGGAAGCCATGGGTCGTCAGGTCGCTGCGCTTTAGGCCCTTGAGGACCTTGAGCAGGCTCATGTTGCTCAAGCCCTTGCCCGCCCGCAGGCCAAAGAACACCGGGCCGGTGGGCTCGGCCGGCTGCTCCGGCGCGCCCCTGCCCCGCCAGCGCCTGGCGTCGACCTCGAGCCACCGCACGTGCATGGCCTCGAGGATGGCGATCGCCGGCGCGCTGAGCGGAACGCGGTGATCCCGTTCGGCCTTCATGCGCTCGGCGGGGATGGTCCACACCTTCTTGACCAGGTCGATCTCGCTCCAGACCGCGCCGACGACCTCGCTGGTGCGCGCGACCGTCAGGATCGCAAATTCCAGCGCCCGCGCGGCCACGCCTTGGACCTTGGCCAGCCGTTTCATGAAGTCGGGGAGTTCCGGATACGGCAAGGCGGCATGGTGCTGAACCTTCGCCACCTTGGCCTTGGCCGGCAGGATCTTGTCCAGATGGCCTTTCCAGCGGGCGGGATTGTCGCCTGCGCGGTGGCCATAGACCGTGGCCCAATCGAGCACATTCTCGATCCGGCCGCGCACGCGGCTGGCCGTTTCGGTCTTGGACTGCCAGATGGGCTCGAGCACGGCCAGGACGTGGCGCGTTTCCACCTCGCCGACTGGCAGCTTGCCGATGCGCGGCGTGGCGTAGGTCGTCAGCGTGCTCTTCCACTGCTTGACGTGCTTTTCATTTCGCCAGGCGGCCTTGTTGGCCTCGATATAGGCGTCCACGGCATCGTCGAAGGTGACGCCGCTGCCCTGCTCGAGCTTTTGGTCGGCCTCGGCCTTGCGACGCTCCTCGATCGGATCAAGGCCTTGGATGCGAAGCTGGCGCGCGTCCCTGGCCGCGGCGCGCGCCTGGGCGAGCGAAACGGTATGGGCTGGCCCCAGGCCCATTTGCCGCTGGCGCCCCGGGACCCTGTAGCGAAAAATCCACGAGCGCCCGCCGTCCCCCATGATCTGGAGGTACAGACCGCCGCCATCGGCATGGAGTCCCGGCGCGTCGAGTCGCCGGACCTGAAGGGCGTTCAGACGTTCAAGAAGCCGGGCCACTACCCACACTCCTACCCACTCACCTGACGTCGACTGTGCTGGATCTGACTGGACGCGTCCAAACACGATTTCGCGATTTTCCCTTGTAGAACAAGGAATTTAGCGGACCCGCATGGACGCTGACGGACACGTATGGATGGGGTGGTGGCGGAGACGGAGGGATTCGAACCCTCGATACCCTTTTGGGGTATGCCGCTTTAGCAAAGCGGTGCCTTCAGCCTCTCGGCCACGTCTCCTCCTGAGAGGGAGCGGTTCGATAGCGTGTTCGCTTCGACATGACAACGGCGGATGTCGGAAATTCCAGTGTTAACGTGACGCTCAGACGGCGACGCTAACTTGAACATGGTTTTCTCAACGTCGAGCGCCATGCGTCCCCTGACTCAACCCGCCGTCAATGCCGAATCCGCTTCGGCCTTCGTCGCCCCGACGGACGCCTCTCCGCGCGCCGCCGGTAGCGGAGGCGGCGGCGATCCTGGACGTGCGCGGCGCGGGCCCTTCCGCCCGGGCCAGTTGGTGCCGTCTCGAGCCAGGCTGGAAGCCCGGCTGCTGGCCCGCACCTTCCGCGCCGTCGACATTCTGGTCGCGGTCGGGATCGTGGCAGGTGTCACGGTCGAAGGACATCCGGCGGCCGCAGGCCTGTGGGCCCTCACCGTGCTGGTCGCCCTCCGCGCCCTGGGCGCCTACGCCTTCCCCCGCAAGCAGACCCTGCCGCGCCACCTGGCGCGCGCGGCTCTGGCCTCGGGCGCGGGCCTGCTGGTCGCCTCGGCGGTCGTCCTGACCTCCGGCAAGACCGATCTTCCGACCTTCTGGACCCTGTTGAGCGCCACCGGCGCCTTGGTCGCCCTGCACGCGATCTGGTGGACGGTGATCGCGCGCGGCCGTCAGCAGGGCAGCCTGACCCCGAACATCGTCGTGGTCGGCGCCACGGCCAACGCCGAGCGCCTGATCGACGCGGCCATGCGCACGGGCGAGGTCAATGTCCTCGGCGTGTTCGACGACCGACTGGACCGCGCGCCCGAGAACATCATGGGCGTGCCGGTGCTGGGCGATACGAACGCCCTGCTCGACCATCGCATCATGCCCTATGTCGACCGCGTGGTGATCGCCGTCGCCTCGACCGCCCAGGGCCGGGTCCGGCAGCTGGTCGACAAGCTGGGCGTGCTGCCCAATCCGCTGAACCTCTTCATCGATGTCGGCGGCCCGGCCGATGACGACGCGGCCCTGGCGCGCATCGCCGGCGGCGGCGAGAACGAATTGTCGGGGACCGCCGTCAGCGCACGCCACGCCTGGGTCAAGCGCGCGCAGGACTTGGTGGTCACGATCCTAGGCCTGATGGTCGCCGGCCCGGTCATGCTGATCGTCGCCCTGGCCGTGAAGCTGGACAGCCCCGGACCGATCTTCTTCCGCCAGCGTCGCCACGGCTTCAACAACGAGGAGATCCTCGTCTGGAAGTTCCGGTCGATGCGCCACGAGATGGCCGACCCCAGCGCCGCGCGACAGATCAGCGCCAACGACGACCGCGTCACCAAGGTCGGCAAGTTCATTCGCAAGACCAGCCTCGACGAGTTGCCGCAGCTGTTCAACGTGCTGCGCGGCGAAATGTCGATCGTCGGTCCCCGTCCCCATGCCATCGGCATGAAGACCGGCGGCGTCGAGTCGGCCAAGCTGGTCGCCGAATACGCCCACCGTCACCGCATGAAGCCTGGCCTGACCGGCTGGGCCGCCATCAAGGGCTCGCGCGGTCCGGTCGACACTCCCGAAAGCGTCCGCCTGCGCGTGGCCCTGGACGTCGAATATATCGAACGCCAGTCTTTCTGGCTGGACCTCTATGTCATCGCCATGACCATCCCCTGCCTGTTGGGGGATCGGTCGGCGGTGCGCTAGGCGGCCGGCAATGTTCTGGCGCGGAGTCCTCGGCTATCTGCCGGTCAATATCGTTCAGGGCGTGGTGGGCCTGCTCACCATCGTCCTGTTCACGCGCGTGCTGGCGCCTACACAGTACGGCGTCTATGCCCTGGCCTTCTCGGTCGGCAGCCTGACCCAGACCTGCCTCCTGACCTGGACCGAGGCCGCCATGGCCCGCTTTCTGGCCACGCGCACCGAGGATGGCCGTCTGGCCGACCATTTCGCCACCCTCTATCGCCTGTGGATTGGCGCGGCGTTGGCGGTTCCGGTCGCCTGCGCCGTCGTCGCGTTTTTGCCGCTGAACCCGCCCTTGAAGGTCGCCGTGATCGCGGCATTGGCCTCCACCCTGGTCAACAGCCTGATGAAGCTGGCCCAGGAGCGTCGTCGCGCGGCCGGTGAGGTTTCGGGCGCGGCGCTGCTGAGCATGGCCCAGACCGCCGGCGGCTTCCTGGTCGGCCTGGCCCTGGCCTTCGCCGGTCTGGGCGGCGCGGCGCCGGTGCTGGGCGTCGGCGCCATCTCGGCCCTGTGCGTGGCGATAGTGCTGCCAGGTGAGCTGAAATCGATGACTGGCGGCCGCTTCGACAAGGCGCTGGCCAAGGCCTATGCGGCCTATGGCCTGCCCGTCTCGATGTCGCTGATCCTGGCCCTGGTGTTGGCCAGCACCGATCGCCTGCTGTTGGGGGCCTTCCTCGACGAGGCCACGGTCGGCGTCTATCACGCCGGCTATTCGCTCGGCAGCCGCACCCTGGATGTCGTCTTCATCTGGCTAGGCATGGCCGGTGCGCCCGCCCTGATTTCGGCCCTGGAAAGGGGCGGCCAGCCCGCCTTGACCGAGGCCGCCCGGGAGCAGGCCGGCTTCATGACCCTGCTGACCTTGCCCGCAGCCGTCGGCTTGGCGTTGGTCGCACGTCCGTTGGCCGACCTGATGGTCGGCGAGGGCCTGCGCGCCGGCGCCAGCCACGTCACCCCCTGGATCGCCGCCAGCGGCTGGCTCTCCGGCGTGACGACCTATTACCTGTTGCAGGCCTTCACCCTGGCTCGCCGCACGCCGCTGCTGATCGCCAGCATGAGCGCGCCGGCGATCGCCAACGTGATCCTCAACCTCGTCCTGATCCCGCGCCTCGGGCTGGACGGCGCTCTGTGGGCCACGACGCTCAGCTATGGCCTCGGCGCCGTCGCCGCCTGGGCGCTGGGTCGTCGCGCCTGTCGCCTGCCCATTCCCTGGGACGTGCTGGCCAAGGCCGGCGGCGCCAGCCTGGCGATGGCCATCTGCGTCTCGTTCCTGCCCTCGCCCGGCGGCGTGCTGGAGCTGGCCCTGAAGGCTGGCGTCGGCGCCGCCGTCTATGGCGCGCTGGTCCTCGGCCTCGACGTCGGCGGTCTGCGGGGCAAGCTTTCAATGATCCTTCGCCGGAGGGCTCACGCCCTATGACCGCGCCCATCACCGAAATCCGCATCGAGAACGCCGCCTGGGCCCAGGCCCAGCCGCGCCTGTCGGTCTTGATCCCGACCTTCCGCGACGACCCCGTCGCCCTGCTCAAGGCCCTGGACGATCCCAGCGCGGGGGCCGAGGTCGTGGTGCTGGACGACGGCGGCGGCGACGACGCCCTGGCCGAGCGTATCGCGCGCCGCGTGGAGAAGCTGCGCGTCCCGGTTCGGTTCGTGCGCCTGTCGAGCAACGAGGGGCGCGCCAAAGGCCGCAACCGTCTGGCCAGCCACGCGCGCGGCGGGCACTTCCTGTTCCTGGATAGCGACATGCTGCCCGACACGCCGGACTTCCTGTCGCGCTGGGCCGCCGTGGCCGCTAGCGACGCTCCGGTGGCCTTCGGCGGCTTCACCCTCGATCAGACCCCTCCGCGCCCCGAACACGCCCTGCATCGCGCCATGGCGCTGAAAAGCGACTGCACGCCCGCCCCCGAACGCGCCAAGTCGCCCGAGAAGCACGTCTTCACCTCGAACCTGCTGGTCCGCCGCGACGTCTTCGAGACCATCGGCTTCGACGAGGGCTTCTCCGGCTGGGGCTGGGAGGACGTCGAGTGGGCGATGCGGGTCGTGCGGCTTCACCCGATCCAGCACATCGACAACACCGCCACCCACCTGGGCCTGGACCCCGCCCCGGCCATGGCCGCCAAGTACGAGCAGTCCGCGGCCAATTTCGCCCGCGTGGTGGCGGCTCACCGCGACATCGTCAGCGCCTATCCCAGCTACAAGGTCGCCAAGGCCCTGAAGCCGTTCCCCCTGCGCCACGTCTGGCGACCGCTGCTGAAGCGGGTCGCCTTGGCCGAAGCCGCGCCCGTTTCCCTTCGCGCGTTCGCCATGCGGCTGTATCGCGCCGCGCTCTATATCGAGGCCGTCTGATGCAGGTCGAATTCGAGAAGGTCGACGCCTATGAGCCCGACCGCACCCTGAAGGGCAAGCTGCGCCGGCGGTTGATCCGCCTGGCGCACCGGCGGCCGGCCCAGGTGGCGCTGGAGCGGCCGATGGTCTCGTTCAGCTTCGACGACGCCCCGGCGACGGCCTGCGAGGCGGGGGCCAAGGCTCTGGAAGCCCGGGGCCTGCGCGGCGCCTACTATTTCGCCGCCGGCCTGGCGGGTCGCGACGGCCCGATGGGACGCTTCGCCACTGGCGATGACGCCCGCCGCCTGCACGAGGCTGGACACGAGATCGCCTGCCACACCTTCTCGCACCTCGACTGCGGTCAGTCCTCGCGCGCCACGACCCTCGCCGATGTCGACCGCAACGCCGAAAGCCTCGCGGCCTGGGGCGTGGGCGAGCCGGTCAACTTCGCCTATCCCTATGGCGACGTGGGCGGCCCCGCGAAGACGGCGCTGGCCGGCCGCTTCAAGGTCCTGCGCGCCTTGCACCACGGCCTGATCACGAGCGGCGCCGACCTCAACCAGGCGCCGGCCGTCGGGATCGAAGGCGAGGATGGCGAGGCCGTGGCCAGGGACTGGCTCGACAAGGCCAAGGCTCGCAAGGCCTGGCTGATCCTCTACACCCACGACGTGGCCGACCAGCCGTCGCAATGGGGCTGCACGACGGGCGCCCTGGAGCGGCTGATCGATCGGGCGGTGGCGGAAGGCTTCGATGTCGTGACGGTGGCCGAGGGCGCCAGGCGGATCGGGCTTTAGCCCTCGTCCTGCGCCTGGTCCGAGAAGGCCAGCTTGGCGGCCAGGGCGACGAAAATGGCCCAGCGGAAGTCGTTATAGACCACCGCGATGCTCTCGGTCAGGCTGACCAGGCTGTAGACGACCAGGAACGGGAACGCCAGCAAGGCCCCCCGGCTGCGGAACACCGCCACGATCGCCAGCGCCATGGTCTGGAAGTAGAACAATCCCCAGGCGCACAGTCCGACCATACCGATGCCCAGCCACTGCTCGATCCACGAGTTGTGGGCGTGCTGGGGGGTGAACTTGGCGTCATGGACGATCCAGGCCAGCGGCCCCCAGCCCGACTTGTCGCTCCACACGGCGGCGTAGCCGTAGCCCAGCCAGGGCCGCTCCTCGATCTGGCGCATGGCGGCGGCCCAGATCTGGGTCCGGCCGGTGAAGGTCGCATCCTTGCCCAGCAGGTGGAAGAAGACGTCTGAGGCCAGGATGATGAAGGCCGCCAGCAGGCCCGCGCCGCTGATCCCGGCCCAGGTGGCCGCCACGCCGATGGCGGGCCCGCGTTGTACGATCCAGACGAAGCCCAGGGCCGCCAGACCCAGCACCAGCGAGGCCAGTGAGGTCTTCGACTGCGACATGATCACCAGACCGAAGGCCAGGAACGCCAGCGGCAGCCACAGCTTGGCGCGGCTGGGCGTGAACAGCGACGCCGCGCCCAGAACGCAGATGGCCATGGCCATCAGGCCGCCCAAGGCGTTCTTCTCCATCCAGAGTCCTCGCCACGCGCCGGGGAACAGCTCGGTCATCACCCCGATCGAGGGCGTGGCGATGCAGACGGCGTAGCTGCCGACGATCAGGACGCTGAAGACGATGGCGAACACGTTGGCCAGCTCCGCCCACCGGAACCGCGACGCCAGAGCCAAGCCGGAGATCGTCGTACAGCCCACGGCGAAGCCGCGGCGGATCGAGACGTCGGGCTGGATCGACCAGAAGATCGAGGCGGCCACGATCCCCATCAGAACGATGAGGAACGGCTGGCGGAGGGTGGCCCGAACCAGCGCCCACGGCTTGCCGATGATCAGCAGGAACGCCAAAGCGTAGGCGGGCAGGAAGGCGACGCGCAGAATGCCCGAGGCCGACTCGTCGCTCTTCTCGCCGAATAGCGGCAGCTGCCAGCCGGAGCTGTAGATCAACAGCATGACCACCGCCACGCCGATGGTCAGCAGCGAGGGCTGGAGAGCCCGGGGCTCCCCTTCCCTCGTGGGCTGCCACGTCACGGCAGGATCGCTTTCAAGAAGGCGGGCGTCTGCACCGAGACCTTGTTGAAGAACAGCCCCGCGCACCGGCCGCCGGCGGCCGTCAGGGCGTCCCGCAGCATGGCCGGCTGGCGCACGTCCGGCTGATCGGCGGAGACCACCAGCACGGTCTGGTCCATGTGCTGGGCGACTGTCGGCCCCGCCTGCGAGCGGTCGACGGAGGGGCTGTCGACGACGATGACCTCGGCGTGCTTGCGCAGGGCCCGCCAGTAGTCCGCCGAGGGGATGACGTGGGCCTGCTGGCGGCCGCGCAAAGCTTCGCGATTGAAGCGGGCGACCCACAGCCGCGGCCCGCCGACGCTGTGGCCGACCAGGTATTTGGCGTCCGGCCAGACCCCGCCCTCGGCGCGCGGCGCGGGCGGCTGGACGGTGAAGAAGGCCGAGCCGTCGGGCGAGGCCGCGACCGGCGGCCCCAATGGGCCGAAACGATTGGGATCGGCCGACAGTTCGCGAAACTGGCTGGGGCTGCCGARGTCGAGATCGATCAGCCAGGTCTTGCGGCCGGCGCGGCGCGAGGCGAAGCGCGCGAACTCGCGGGCGACCGTCGAGGTCCCCTCGCCCCGGCGCGCCGAAACGAACTGGATGACATGCGGACGACCGGCCGGGGGTGTCCCCAGCGCGCTCCACAACTCCGTCATCTCGACGTTCAAATCCACCATTTACCGAATCGCCGCGCGCTCAGGACTTCGGAACTTGCGACATTAACCCTGTCGGCGAAAGGCGACGAAAGCGCTCACCGCTTGACCCCCGCCGTGGCCAGCACGGGCATGCCCAGGGTGCGCGAGGCCGAGGCCGGCGTCTGCAGGCCCGGACGCAGGAACATGCGAACCAAGCCGACGCACAGAGCCGTGAAGGCAGCGAACAGGATCGACAGCGCCAGGATCGGCTTCTTCAAGCTCTTGCCGGTCGACGGCGCCACGGCGCGCTGGACGATGCGGATGTTGTCGCTGCTCTCGGCCGACATCTGCCGCTGGGCCTCGTCCTGCTGTTCCTTGACCGTAAAGTCGCGGACGTTCGAGGACAGCACGTCGCGGTCGCGCGTCAGCTCGTTGAACTGCGGCTCCAGTTGCGCCAGGCGCAGCAGGCGCGTGTTCACGTCGGTCACCTGCTGGGCGTAGGCAGCCTGCGACTGCTGCAAAGCCGCGACCTCGGCCCGCAGGTCGTTACGGGTGGTGGCCAGGGTCTGCCAAATGGGGTTCGGACCGCTGCGCCGCGCGCCCTCGCCCGCCGTGCGACCGGCGGCCAGGCCGGCCTCCAGCTGAGCGATCTGGGCGTTGATGTCCTGCACGGGCCCCGCATTAGGCGTGTAGCGCGCCAGCAGGCCTTCGCGGTCCAGCTTCAGCTGGGCCAGCTTGGTCGAGGCGGACATGTCGGTGTCGCGATAGAGCACGGTCTCGTTTGGCGTCCTCGCCAGCTCGGTTTCGACGACCGACAGGCGGCCCATGCGGTCCTGCAGCTGGGCGTCCACCGCGTACTTCTGCTGCTCGACCTGGGCCTGCAATTGGGTCAGGGCGGTCTTCTGGGCGGTGAAGTCGCCGATGTCGTTGGTGACCAGGAACGACTGATAGGCCGTGTCGGCCTCGCCCAGCTTCTGCGCGAAGATGTCGCGCTGGCGTCCCAGCACCTGATTGTCGCCGCCGATCAGCAGCGAGCGACGATAGATCAGATATTCCTCGAGCAGGGTGTTCAGCACCTTCTCGGCCATTTCCGGATCCTGGTGCTGGAAGCCCAGACGGATGATCGAATTGTCGGGCGCGGTCTCGATCTTCAGGCTCTTGCCAATCGAGTCACGGCCCTCGGCGATCAGCTTGCGCTTTCCCTCGGGCGTGGCGCCGGCGTATTTCGCCGCGTACTTCGGGAACACCTTGGCGAAGCCGATCTTGCGGATCACCCGCTCGCGCAGCTCGCCGCTGCCCAGGATCTCGGCTTCCGACTGGATGACTTCGTCGGTATTGGGCACCGCGCCGCGACCGGCGTCGCCGGCCCGAGGCTCGTAGACATATTCCTGACCCAGGCGGATGAAGAGGCTGGATTCAGCCGTGTAGCTCTTCTTCAGCGTCATCGAGAACGCGAAGCCCAGCGCCACGATGACCAGGAAGACGCCCAGCATCAGGAAGCGCTCGCGCCACAGCAGGGTGACGAAGTCGGTCGGGGCGTATTTCGGACGCGCGCCGCCGCTGCTCGCCGCCATGCGAGGCGGAGAGTCGTGCGGCACGCTGGTCCAGGCGCTCGTCGACATACGAATCCAGGCGGTTCAATCTGTCACGCACCGTGGCGCGACCGCCCTTAAGGCTTCGTTACCCATTCCTGTTAAGACTTGTCGCATGCAAAGCCGCACGCACTTCCTGACGGCCTTGGCCGTGGTCCTGGTGGCCGGCGGAGTCTCCGCCTGTGGCCATATCGACGCCGAACCGATCACGCCGGGCCCCAGGCCTACCGCGAACTTCTCTAATATCGGTTACGCCGACTGGAGCGACGACGAGCCGTCGTATCGCTTCTATCCGGGCGACGAGGTCGAGGTGACGGTGCCGTCGGCGCCCGAACTCAGCAAGACCGTGACGGTGCAGCCTGACGGGCGGATCACCCTGCCCCTGGCCACGCCCGTGATGGCGGCCGATCGCACGATCGACGACCTGCAAGGCTCGATCAGCCAGGCCTATTCCGGCACGCTGCTGCGGCCGCATGTCCAGGTCTCGGTGAAGTCCACGACCCCGCTCAAGGTCTTCGTCGGCGGCGAGGTCAAGAACCCCGGCGTCTTCGACATGGCCGGCGACGGCGACGCCCTGCGGGCCGTCATCCAGGCCGGCGGCTTCACCAACGGCGCCAAGCGCAATCAGGTTGTGATCATTCGTCGCGGCCCCGACGGGCGGGCGATGATGCGGACGGCCAACCTTCTACAGGGTCTGACCAGTCCAGGCGGCGCGGACCTCGTGCCCCTACGCCGCTTCGACGTCGTCTACGTGCCGCGCAGCGGCGTGTCCGAGACGGGTCTCTTCATGCAGCAGTACTTCCGTGACCTGCTGCCGATCAGCTTCAGCTACGCGATCAACGGCAACATCCGCTAGGGACGCGGTCGGGCGACGGCAGGCTGAACCCTGGGACCGGGTTCAGCCGTGGGCGAGCCATTCGCGAGCCTGGCGCTGAGCCTCGGCGACCTCGTCGCTGGCCATCTCTTGCGACAGCTCCTTGCGGTAGACCTTGGCTTCGACCGAACCGCGCATGGCGGCCAGGTTGAACAGCATGTGGGCCGACACGTAGTCCAGCGGCGCGCCGCCCTGACCGGTCGAATACAGCAGGCCCATGCGGAACAGTTCGTCCCCGGTGGATTCGGTGGTCGGCAGCGGCAGCATGGCGACGACGGCCGGCGGTTCGTTCATCAACATCATGGCTCATCTCCTCTCTCTCAAGCTCGCCCCGGCGTTTTGCCGGATCAGAGCCTGAGAGCAGAAAAGTCCAGAGCCACTGAAGATATAGTTAAATGCGCGCACATCATGAATGCCGCACTTAGTATACTGGTTATTTAAAGTGATTACTGCGCGTAAACGCAAGTATACAGCGCGTTAACGCGCCCTCTGGCCAAAAAGGACTCTCCGAGCCTCTTCCGCAGCCTTTCCAGACGCTTGCAGGCCGCCGGACCGCAATTCCGCGCCGAGTTTGAACCCCTTCTGAACCGCCTCGCGAGCRCCGACGCGCTCGAACCAGCTCCTCAGATTGGGGAACTCGTCCAGAATGATGCCCTGGTTTTTCCACGGAACAACCCACGGCCAGCTCATGAAGTCGGCGATGGACAATCGGTCGCAGATGAAATCACGGCCTTCCAGGCGCTTGTCGAGCACGCCGTAGAGGCGATGCGTCTCGTTGGTGTAGCGAATGGCGCCGTAGGCGATCTGGCGCTGGTCGGCGATGATCGCCGGGGCATACTGCCGGAAATGGTGGGTCTGGCCGGCCATCGGCCCCAAGCCCCCCATCTGCCACATGACCCACTGGTCGATCTCGACCCGGTCCCGCTCGGTCTCGCCATAGAACTGACCGGTCTTGCGGCCGAGATATTGCAGGATCGCTCCAGACTCGAAGATCGAGATCGGCTGGCCGTCGGGTCCCTCGGGATCGACGATGGCCGGCATGCGGTTGTTGGGACTGATGGCCAGGAATTCCGGCTTGAACTGCTCGCCGGTCCCGATGTTCACCGGGATCATCTCATAGGGCAGGCCCATTTCCTCCAGGGCGATGGAGACCTTCCAGCCATTCGGCGTGGGCCAGTAGTGCAGCTCGATCGGACGGCTCATCGGCGCTTCCCTCCCGCAATCGTGGTTGTTCCAGAACATGGTCCCGACGCTTCGTCGCGCCAAGGGTGGCGCCGGAAAATCCCTAACAGCGCCATTCAGCCCCGGTTCAGCCGAGGACGCTCATCTTGCGTTTCAAGGTCGAGGGAAATTTCTAGGCGGCGCTTCGACGTAGTCGCCCGACCATAGGAGAAGACGAGATGAAACGTCTGCTGCTGACCATCGCCGCCGTGGCCGCCGTCGCCGGGCCGATGGCCGTGACGGCGACCGACGCCGCCGCCCAGGACCGTGGCCGCTGGGATCACCGCGACCGTGACTGGGATCGCGGTCGGGACCATGATCGCGGCGGGGACTATGACCGGGGCCGAGGCTACGACCGTGACCGCGGCCACTGGGACAACGGCCGTCACAACGGCTGGGACCGCGGCGATCGCTGGGATCACGGCCGTCACAACGGCTATTATTACAACAATCGCTGGTCCTACGGCCCGCCGCCGGCCGCTTATTATGGCCGCCCGGGCTTCCGCCCTGGCTACACGTCCTGGCGGCGCGGCGCTTATTTGCCGGGTTACTATCGCGGTCACGGCTATGTGGTGAACGATTACTATCGCTACGACCTGCGCCCGCCGCCCCGCGGCTACTATTGGTACCGCACCGGCAATGACTATGTCCTGGCCGCCATCGCGACCGGCCTGATCTTCGACGTCATCGCCAATAACTAGACCTGAACTGGCTTTGCCAGTGTGAGACGGCGTCCTGGGCTTTGCCTGGGGCGCCGTTTTGCGGCCATCAGCGCCGCAACCTCGCCGCGTATTGGGCCTAAGCGCCCGATTGCGAAGCTATTTCGAACGCATTGCGGGGTCAGCGTTCGCCTCGCGTCACACTCCGACGCGACAGCAACATGGTCCTGACCCGATGAAGACCCTGCGCCTCACCACCGCCGCGCTCACTCTGGCCGCCGCCGCCTATGCGGGCTCGGCCCTGGCCCAGACGACGGCGCCGCAGACGACCCCGGCCGATCCGTCCTCGATGTCGTCGCCCGCTCCGGCCACGACCACGACCCCGCCGGCCTCGGACCCGACGACCCAGACCGCCCCGCCCGCCTCCGAGACCGCTGCTCCGGCCGATAGCGCCGGCACGCCGACCTCGGCCACGGCGCCGGCCACGGAGGAGAAGACCACGGCCGACGAAAAGACGGACAAGAAGCACAAGAAGCACAAGAAGCCGGCCGAAGAGTCGTCGACCTCTCCGACCCAGCCTCAATAAAAAAGTTCGCATCAACGAAGAAGGGCCCGTGGCTTCCGCCGCGGGCCCTCGTCGTTTGTCGATCTGATCGACGCTATTCGACGCCGAGCTTCTTGCGGAGCAGGTCGTTGACCGTGCCGGGATTGGCCTTACCGCCGGTCGCCTTCATCACCTGACCGACGAACCAGCCCAGGGCCTGCGGCTTGTCCTTCACGGCCTCGGCCTTGTCGGGGTTGCCGGCGATCAGGTCGTCGATGGCCTTCTCGATCGCGCCGGTGTCGTTGATCTGCACCAGGCCGCGCTTTTCGACGATCTCGGACGGACGGCCCTCGCCGGCCCACATGTGCTCGAAGACCTCCTTGGCGATCTTCGACGAGATGGTGCCGTTCTCGATCAGCTCGACCAGCTGGGCGATGTCCGACGACGGCAGCGGCGAGGCGGCGATCTCGTGCCCCCCGGCCGACAGCTTCGACAGCAGCTCGTTGGTCACCCAGTTCGACACCAGCTTGGCGTCACGGCCTTTGGCGGCCGCCTCGAAATAGTCAGCGCGGTCGCTTTCGATGATCAGCACGCCGGCGTCGTAGGCCGACAGGCCGTACTGGCTTTGCAGGCGCGCCTTCTTGGCGTCCGGCAGCTCCGGCAGCGTCTCCTCGATCGACTTCACCCAGGCGGCGTCCAGGACCAGCGGCAGCAGGTCCGGATCGGGGAAGTAGCGGTAGTCGTGCGCCTCTTCCTTGCTCCGCATCGAGCGGGTCTCGCCCTTGGTCGGGTCGAACAGGCGGGTCTCCTGGTCGATCTTGCCGCCGTCCTCCAGGATCTCGATCTGGCGACGAGCCTCGTACTCGATGGCCTGCTGGATGTAGCGGTAGCTGTTGACGTTCTTGATCTCGCAGCGCGTGCCCAGATGGCTGAAGCTGCCGGTCTCGCGGAACTTCTCGTAGGCGCCGGGGCGGCAGACCGAGACGTTGACGTCGGCGCGCAGGTTGCCCTTCTCCATGTCGCCGTCGCAGGTGCCCAGATAGACCAGGATCGTCCGCAGCTTCTTGACGTAGGCGGCCGCCTCTTCCGAGGTGCGCATGTCGGGCTTCGAGACGATCTCCATCAGCGCCGTGCCGGCCCGGTTCAGGTCGACATAGGTCGCGTTCGGATCCTGATCGTGCAGCGACTTGCCGGCGTCCTGCTCCAGGTGCAGACGCTCGATGCGCACGTCGAAGGTCGTGCCGTCGTCGCGCTCGACGGTGACGATGCCTTCGCCGACGATCGGCTGGTCGAACTGGCTGATCTGATAGCCCTGCGGCAGGTCGGGATAGAAGTAGTTCTTGCGGTCGAAGCGGCTCTTCAGATTGATCTGAGCCTTCAGGCCCAGGCCCGTCTTCACGGCCTGCTCGACGCAGAACCCGTTCAGGACCGGCAGCATGCCCGGCATGGCGGCGTCCACCAGGCTGACCTGCTCGTTCGGTCCCGCGCCGAAACCGACGGCGGCGCCGGAGAACAGCTTGGACTTGCTGGCCACCTGAGCGTGGATCTCGAGGCCCAGAACGATTTCCCAGGGGCCGGTGCGGCCTTGGATCACTTTGGAATCTTGCGTCATGGCCGTCTCTCTACATCAAGCAGGCTAGGCCGGAAAAGCTTCGGATGCGTCTGGCGGGTCATCTCTCGCCACCGATCGCCAGCACGGCTGCGAAGTCCTTTTCAAGCAAGCAGGACCGTTCGGTCCTATTCTGCAGAATAAGGCGACACTTCGTCAAAACCCGCACCATTGCGAGGCAAGGGAACCGCTCAGTTATCGCGCCGTTCATTTCCCCGAACAGCTCACCTCGGAGGTAGAAATGACCACCGCCCGCCCTACGCTAAATTTCGACGCCCCGGAACCGGTCACGACGACTGATCCCAATGCTTCGGCTCTGTTTCCGACCCAGCCGGTCTATGCTCGCACACCGAAAAAGAAGGCGTCCAATAACCTGCCGCTTCTGGTCGGCGCCCCGGTCCTGGCCATTGTCGCCGGCGGCCTGATCTGGGCCATGAGCGCCAATCGCGCCGAAGCCCCGACGGATCCGCAGTCGCTGAAGGTCGCCGCCGCGGAGACCCCCGCGCCGGCCACCACGCCCGTTCCGGCCAATGTCGCCGCGACGCCGTCGCCGATCCCGCAGCCGACCGAGATCGCCGCCAACGAGCCGGCCCCGCCGCCGGCCGCCCGCTCGACCCCGCCGCGCGCCGCCGCTCCGGCTCGCCCCGCCGCCCGCCGCGCCGCCCCGGTCCGTGAAAGCGCGCCGGACGCC
>NZ_JBFUJD010000091.1:0-19602 GCF_056401555.1 Caulobacter sp. P4_E5 | reverse complement strand
CCGTAGCGCAGCGGAGAGCCGGGACCCAGGGGCCACCGCACTGCGCCGGCTCCTGGGTCCCGGACAGCCTCTACGAGGCTTCCGGGATGACACAGTGATTTAGAGTAAGGGGGCCCACCAGCTCCCGAATGTCGGCCGCCACCTCGGACAGGTCGTCGTTCAGCTGGTGATCGCGCCCCGCAAGCTTGCGCGCCACTGCTTGCGGGATCGCCTTCGCATAGAGATCCAGATGCTCGGGCGGAACGTCGGCGTCTTGGTCGCCTTGATAGAGGCGCACGGGCGTTCCCGGCGGCAGCTTCGCGCCGAGGCTGGGGCCGAACGCGACCTCGCTGTTCCAGCCGCCATCGCCGAAGAAAGGCGGCGCGATCAGGAAGACACCAGCCAGCGGCCGGACCGACGGCGATTGCGAAAGCCCCAGCGCGATGACCGTCCCGCCGAAGGAGTGGCCGACCAGGATGGCGCCGTCGTCCAGCTTGCCGAGCTCCTCGCGCAGCGCCGCGACCCAACGGCCGAAGTTCGGATCACCCTCGTCGGGCATGCGCGGATAGCGGACCTCGTAGCCCGGGCCCAGTTCGCGCCGCAGGCTGTCGACCAGCTTGCTGTCCCAGTCCTCGTACGTGCCCGCGCCGCCGCCCTGTATGAAGAGAACCTGCGTCTTCATGGTCGATCCTCCTCCTAGACCTTGCGCAGCAGCATGTGCGCCGCCCGCGACGAGGGAACGTAGTCCGCCATCTCATAGCCCAGCGCCGGCAGGTCGAGGCCGGCGAGCAGCGGCTCGCCCGAGCCCAGCACGATCGGCGCGACCACCAGGTGCAGCTCGTCGATCAGGCCCGCCGTCAGGTACTGGCGCACGGTCGAGGCGCCGCCGCCGATGCCGACGTCCTGGTCGCCGGCCGCCGCCTTGGCCCGTTCCAGCGCGGCGATCGCGCCGTCGGTGACGAAGTGGAAGCTGTTGCCGCCCTCCATCTCGAACGACGGCCGCGCGTGGTGGGTCAGCACGAACACCGGCGCGTGGTACGGCGGGTTCGGCCCCCACCAGCCCTTCCAGTCGAAGTCGGGCCAGTCGCCGCGCACCGGGCCGAACATGTTGCGGCCCATGACCCACGCCCCGATCCCGTCGATGATCGCGTCGGCGAAGCGCTTGTCGACCGGGTCCATCTCCGGCGCGAAGGCCCACTGGTGCAGGTCCTCGCCGCCGACGCCCAGCGGATTGTCGAGCGACTGGTCCGGGCCGGCCGCGAAGCCGTCCAACGAGATGCTGAAGTTACGAACGCGAACCTTGCCCATGACGGCCTCCAAAAACCGATTGCAATTTGAAACTGGTTGCATCCTGCATGACTGATTGTATTATGCAACCAGTTTTTGCGAGGACATGGTTTTGCCCCCTCACCAGAAGGCTGACGACCAAAGGTCGGGCTGCCCGATCAACCTGACCCTGGAGGCGCTGGGCGACCGGTGGAGCCTAATCGTCATCCGCGACATCATGTTCGGAAACCGGCGCCACTTCCGCGAGCTGATGGCCGGATCGCAGGAGGGCATCGCCTCGAACATCCTGGCCAGCCGTCTGAAGGCGCTGGTCGAGAACGGCCTGCTGTCCAAGGCCGAGGACCCCAGCCACAAGCAAAAGGTGACCTACAGCCTGACGGAGAAGGCCATCCAGCTGGTGCCGATGCTGGCCGTGATGGGCGCCTGGGGCCGCCGGTACATGCCGGTGACGCGCGAACTGGCCATCCGCGCCGAGCTGCTGGAGGACGGCGGGCCGGAGCTGTGGTCGCGATTGATGGACGAGCTGCGGGTCCAGCACCTGGGCGCGCCCGCCCCACCCGAGGGCCTGACCGTGTTCCGCCAGCTGCGCGAGGCCTATGAGGCGGCCTGCGTGGCAGCTCAGAAATGAGACCGGTACCATTTATGGCTTGAGTGGTCTGACAACCGCCATCATAGTGCCTGGCAACGGCGGCCCCTGAGAGCCGCCAGCACTGTGCGCAAGCCTCGGGGAAACGCCATGACCACGACCCTCACCCGCCGCCTGTTCGGCGCGAGCCTCGCCGCTCTTTCCGTCGCCGCCGCGCCGGGCTTGGCCCAGGCCGCCGACAAGGCCGCGAAGAAAGCTGGCGACAAGCCGCTCTACAAGGATCCGGCCCAGCCGATCGACGCCCGCGTCCAGGACCTGCTGGGCCGCATGACTTTGGAAGAAAAAGCCGCCCAGCTGATCGGCATCTGGCTGACCAAGGCCAAGATCCAGACCCCGGAAGGCGACTTTTCGCCCGAAGAGGCCAGCAAGAACTTCCCCAACGGCCTGGGCCAGATCTCGCGCCCGACCGACCGCCGGGGCCTGAAGCCCGCCACCGTCGTGGGCGCCGCCGCCGGGGCCGAGGACGGCTCGATCGGCCGCAACGCCCCGCAGACCGCCAAGTACACCAACGCCGCCCAGAAATGGGCCGTCGAGAAGACGCGCCTGGGCATCCCGCTGCTGATGCACGACGAGGCCCTGCACGGCTACGTCGCCCGTGACGCCACCAGCTTCCCGCAAGCCATCGCCCTGGCCTCGACCTTCGATCCGGAACTGGCCGAGAAGATCTTCAGCGTCGCCGCCCGCGAGATGCGCGCCCGGGGTTCGAACATGGCCCTGGCCCCCGTGGTCGACGTGGCCCGCGACCCGCGCTGGGGCCGCATCGAGGAGACCTATGGCGAGGACCCGCACGTCTGCGCCGAGATGGGCCTGGCCGCGATCCGCGGCTTCCAGGGCGCGACCCTGCCGCTGGCCAAGGACAAGGTGTTCGCCACCCTCAAGCACATGACCGGCCACGGCCAGCCCGAGAACGGCACCAATGTCGGCCCGGCCCAGATCGCCGAGCGCACCCTGCGCGAGAACTTCTTCCCGCCGTTCGAGCGCGCGGTGACCGAGCTGCCGGTGCGTTCGGTCATGCCGTCTTACAACGAGATCGACGGCGTCCCGTCGCACGCCAACCGCTGGCTGCTGACCAAGATCCTGCGCGAGGAGTGGGGCTACAAGGGCTCGGTCCAGAGCGACTATTTCGCGATCAAGGAGATGATCGCCCGCCATAAGCTGACCAACGACCTGGGCGATACGGCGGTGATGGCCCTGCACGCCGGCGTCGACGTCGAGCTGCCGGACGGCGAGGCCTACGCCCTGATCCCCGAGTTGGTGAAGGCCGGCCGCATCCCGCAGTTTGAGGTCGACGCCGCCGTCGCCCGCGTACTGACGATGAAATTCGAAGGCGGCTTCTTCGAAAACCCCTACTGCGACGAGAAGACGGCCGACGCCAAGACCGCCACGCCGGACGCCGTCGCCCTGGCCCGCGAGGCCGCTCGCAAGGCTGTCGTCCTGCTGAAAAACGACAAGGGCCTGCTGCCGCTGGACGGCAAGAAGATCAAGCGTCTGGCCTTGCTGGGCACCCACGCCAAGGACACCCCGATCGGCGGCTATTCCGACGTCCCGCGCCACGTGGTGTCGCTGCACGACGGCCTGACCGCCGAGGCCAAGGCGCAGGGCTTCCAGCTTGACTACGCCGAGGCCGTGCGGATCACCGAAAAGCGCATCTGGGCGCAGGACGAGGTCAAGTTCATCGACCCGGCCGTCAACGCCAAGCTGATCGCCGAGGCCGTCGAGGTCGCCAAGAACGCCGACGTGGTGGTCATGGTGCTGGGCGACAACGAACAGACCAGCCGCGAGGCCTGGGCCGACAACCACCTGGGCGACCGCGATAGCCTGGACCTGATCGGCCAGCAGAACGATCTCGCCAAAGCGATCTTCGACCTGGGCAAGCCCACGGTGGTGTTCCTGCTGAACGGCCGCCCGCTGTCGATCAACCTGCTGGCCCAGCGCGCCGACGCCATCATCGAGGGGTGGTACCTGGGTCAGGAAACCGGCAACGCCGCCGCCGACGTCCTGTTTGGCCGCGCCAACCCGGGCGGCAAGCTGCCGGTCAGCATCGCCCGCGACGTCGGCCAGCTGCCGATCTACTACAACCGCAAGCCTACCGCCCGCCGCGGCTATCTGGGGGGCGAGACCAGCCCGCTCTATCCGTTCGGCTTCGGCCTCTCGTACACGACCTTCGACATCTCGGCCCCGCGCCTGGCCAAGGCCAAGATCGGTCAGGGCGAGAGCACCAAGGTCGAGATCGATGTCGTCAACACCGGCAAGCTCGCCGGCGATGAAGTGGTCCAGCTCTACATCCACGACGAGACTGCGTCGGTGACCCGTCCGGTGCTGGAGCTGAAGCACTTCRAGCGCGTCACGTTGGCGCCGGGCGCCAAGACGACGGTGACCTTCGAGATCAAGCCGTCGGACCTGTGGATGTGGAACCTGGACATGAAGCGCGTGGTCGAGCCGGGCGACTTCTCGATCCTGGTCGGCCCGAATTCGGTCGACCTGAAGAAGGCGACGCTGACGGTGGCGTAGCGCACGACATCCTGTCATCCCGGGCGGCGTAGCCGCCCCGGGACCGCCAGAAGCGCCGAGCTTGCCGCGGTCCCGGCTCTTCGCTTCGCTACGGCCGGGATGACACGCTAGTTTCAAAGATAGAGCCGTCCAAAGGCGGCCGTAGGAGGACTTCCCATGCGTCGTCTCGCGCCGTTCCTGCTGGCCGCCTTCGTCGCGGCGCCGGCCGCCGCCCAGCCCCTCCTAAACGGCCTGTTCGCCGACCATGCCGTGGTCCAGCGCGACCGTCCGTTGCCTGTCTTCGGAACCGCCAAGCCCGGCGAGACGGTCACCGCCAGTTTCGCGGGCCAGACCCTGACCGCCCAGGCCGGCCCGGACGGCGCCTGGCGCGTCGACTTCCCGGCCACGCCGGCCGGCGGTCCCTACACGCTGACCGCCACCGCCGGCGCGGCTAGCCAGACCACCAGCGACGTCCTGGTCGGCGACGTCTGGCTGTGCTCGGGCCAGTCGAACATGGAGATGCAGGTCAGCGCCTCCGGCGACGCCTGGAACCAGATCAACAACGGCGCGCCCAGCGACACCATTCGCATGGCCACGATCGAGAAGGCCGACGCCCGCGCGCCCGCCGCCGACTTCAAGAAGCCGCCGGTCTGGAAGGCCACCAACAAGGACACGGTCGGCGGGTTTTCAGCCGCCTGCTTCTATTTCGCCCGCGAGCTGCAGAAGACGCGCAACGTGCCGATGGGTCTGGTCCACGCCTCGTGGGGCGGGTCGGGGATCGAGGCCTGGATGACGCCCAAGGCCCTGCGCCAGGTGGGCGGCTACGACGTCGCCATCGAGACCCTGAACCTCTCGTTGAAAGACCCCGTCACCGCCAACCGGTTCTGGGGCGAGACCATGAAAAGCTGGTGGGGCGGCCGCCATACCGGCGAGAGCCTCACCGCCCCCTGGACCGGCGCCGGCGCCTGGACGCCCGCGCCCGAGGGCCTGGGCGTCTGGGAGCGCTGGGGCGTCCCCGCCCTGGCCGCGTTCAACGGCGTCGTCTGGTTCAAGGCCGAGGTCACCCTGACGAAGGTCCAGGCCAAGCAGGCGGCGACCCTGGGCGTGGGCCAGGTCGACGAGATGGACACCACCTATGTCAACGGCGTCGGGATCGGCGCGACCTCGGGCGCCTGGCTCGACCGCGCCTATCCGCTGGCGGCCGGAACGCTGAAGCCTGGCAAGAACACCATCGTCGTGGCGGCCTACGACACCTGGGCCAACGGCGGGATGTATGGGGACGCCGGCAAGCGCGCCCTGACCCTGGCCGACGGAACGCGCCTGCCGCTGACCGCCTGGACCTACCGCATCGAGCCGAAGACCGGGGCCGAGCCGCCGCGCTCGCCTTGGGACACCCTGGCCGGGGTCTCGACGCTGTACAACGGCATGCTGGCCCCGATGGGCCCCTACGCCTTCGCCGGCTTCGCCTGGTATCAGGGCGAGACCAATGTCGGGCGCGACAAGACCTATGCCCCGCTGCTGCGCGCCCTGATGGCCGAGCGCCGCGAGGGCCAGGCGCCCGACATGCCGGCCCTGGTGGTGCAGTTGGCCGACTATGGCGACTTCGCCGACAAGCCCGGCCTCCCCGCCTCCACCGCCGCCCTGCGCGACGCCCAGCGCCGCGCCGTGGCCGCCGACAGCCACGCGGGGCTGGTGGTCACCCACGACATCGGCGACCCGTTCGACATCCACCCGGCCAACAAGCAGGAGGTCGGCCGCCGCCTGGCCCTGGCTGCTCGCCGCCTGGCCGGCGAGGCGGTGACCACCGGACCCGAGGTCGTCGCGGCCAAGCGGGTCGGCGACACCGTCGTGGTCAGCTTCGCCCAGGTCGGTGGCCGGCTGGTGGCGCGCGGCTCGGACAAGGTGATCGGCTTCGAGCTTTGCGACACGGCCTGCCACTGGGCCGACGGGCGGATCGAGGGGAACGCCGTGGTGCTGAGCGGCGCCGGGACCCCAATGGCCACGAAGGTCCGATTCGCCTGGGCCGACAGCCCGACCTTCAACCTGTTCGACGCCTCGGGCCTGCCGGCGGGGCCGTTCGAGGCGGAGGTGAAGTAGTGGTCCCTTACCGCGCCATATCCGCCCTCGTCCTAGCGGGCGTCCTGGCCTCCTACCCCGCCCTCGCCAGGGCCGCCGAGCCCGCCGCCGTCACCCTCTCGCCCAGCGCCGACGCCTTCCCGCTGATCGCCGGCGGCAAGCCGGCGCGGGTCGAGTACGACCAGACCGACTTCCCCGGCGCGATCCGCGCCATCCAGGGCCTACGCGACGACCTCGCCGCCCTCTCAGGCGCGACGCCCGCCAAGGAGGCCCCCGTCGTCATCGTCGGCACGATCGGTCAAAGCGCCGCCATCGACGCCCTGGTCGCCTCGGGCAAGCTGGACGTCTCCAAGGTCAAGGGCCAGTGGGAGGCCTTCGTCCAGCAGGTGGTCGAGAACCCGCGTCCGGGCGTGGCCCGCGCCCTGGTCATCGCCGGGGCCGACAAGCGCGGCACGATCTTCGGGGCCTATGACCTGTCCGAGCGAGCCGGCGTCTCGCCCTGGACCTGGTGGGCCGACGCGCCCGTCCCCAAGCGCGCGGACGTGTTCGTCGCGGCCGGCGCCAACCTGCAGAAGCCCTCGGTCAAGTATCGCGGCATCTTCCTGAACGACGAGGAGCCGGCCCTGGGCGGCTGGGCGCGCGCCAAGTTCGACGGCATCAACCACGGCTTCTACGAGCGGGTGTTCGAGCTGATCCTGCGGCTGAAGGGCGACTTCCTGTGGCCGGCCATGTGGGGCAAGTCGATCCAGGACGACGATCCGCTGACCGCGCCCCTAGCCGACGAGATGGGCGTGGTGCTGGGAACCTCGCACCACGAGCCGATGAACCGCGCCCACGTCGAGTGGGAGCGCTACGGCCAGGGTCCTTGGGACTACAACAAGAACCCGGAAAAGCTCCGCCAGTTCTGGCGCGAGGGCGTGACCCGCATGGGCGCGAAAGAGAGCCTGGTCACCGTCGGCATGCGCGGCGACGGCGACGAGCCGATGAGCGAGGGCACGGCCACCAAACTGCTGGAGACCATCGTCGCCGACCAGCGGAAGATCATCGGCGAGGTGACGGGCAAGCCGCCGTCGGAAACTCCACAGGTCTGGGCGCTCTACAAGGAGGTCCAGGACTATTACGACGCCGGCATGCGGGTTCCCGACGACGTCACCCTGCTGTTCGCCGACGACAATTGGGGCGATATTCGCCGGCTGCCGGAACCGGGCAAGACCCGGCCGGGCGGCTACGGCGTCTACTACCACTTCGACTATGTGGGCGGGCCGCGGAACTACAAGTGGCTGAACACCAACCAGATCGAGCGCACCTGGGAGCAGATGAAGCTGGCCGCCGACTACGGCGCCGACCGGCTGTGGATCGTCAATGTCGGCGACCTGAAGCCGATGGAGCTGCCGATCGAGTTCTTCCTCGACTACGCCTGGAACCCGGCCGCGATCCCGGTCGAAAAGCTGCCGACCTACACTAAAGGCTGGGCCGCCCAGCAGTTCGGCCCCGAGCGCGCGACCGAGATCGCCGCCCTGCTGGACGGCTACACCAAGCTGAACAGCCGTCGTAAGCCCGAGCTGCTGTCGCCGGAGACCTTCAGCCTGACGAACTTCCGCGAGGCCGAGCGGGTCGAGGCCGAATGGGCCGACCTGGAGCGCCGCGCCGACGCCGTCCGCGCCGCGATCTCCAAGGACCAGGACAGCGCCTTCTTCCAGCTGGTCTGGTTCCCGGTGAAGGCCAGCGCCAACCTCAACCGCCTCTACATCGCCGCGGCCCGTAACCGGCTCTACGCGCGCCAGGGCCGGGCCGAGGCCAACACCCAGGCGGCCCTGGTCAGGACCCTGTTCGACCGCGACGCCGAGCTGACCCGGCAGCACGACGCCCTGAACGGCGGCAAGTGGCTGCACATGATGGACCAGACCCACATCGGCTACACCAGCTGGCAGCAGCCGGACCGCAACATCATGCCGAAGACCGAAACCCTGACTCCGACGACGGGCCTGGGCGTCGCGCTCGAAGGCGGCGGTGAGACCCTTCCCGCCCTGGTGCGCTGGGGCGCGCAAGCCCGCTGGGTCGACGCGTTCAACAAGGGCGCGACGCCGGTCGCGATTTCGGCCTCCTCCGACGTCTCGTGGCTGAAGGTGACCAAGGGGCCTGCCAACGCGACCGGCGACATCCGCATCGACCTCGCCGTCGACTGGGCCAAGGCGCCGAAGGGCGATCACGCCGCCAACCTCAAGATCACGGCCGCCGGCGAGACCAAGACCATCACCGTCCCCGTCTCCAACCCGGCCCGCAAACCGGCCAAGGGCGCGTTCGTCGAAGTCGGCGGCCTGACCGCCATCGAGGCCGAACACCACGCCGCCGCGACGGGCGGCCAGGGCGTGGTCTGGAAAACCATCCCGAACCTGGGCCGCACCCCGTCGGGCGTGACCAGCTATCCCTCGACCGCGCCGAGTTCCAAGCCGGCCTCCGGAACGCCGTCGCTGGACTATCTGGTCGATTTCGAAAAGGCCGGCCCCGTCGACCTGACCGTCCTCGTGGCGCCGACCCTGGACTTCCGGGGCGGCCGAGGCCTGGCCTATGCCGTCTCGATCGACGACGCCGCGCCGGAGGTGGTCAACAGCCAGCCCGACCTCTCGAACAAGGCCTGGGACAAGGCCGTGGCCGACAACGTCCGCGCAACCACCACGCGGCTCTCCGTCCTCTCGGCCGGCCCGCACCGGGTGCGGCTGTGGCGGGTGGATCCGGGCCTGGTGTTCGAGCGCCTGGTGCTGTCGCGCGGCCCTGTGCCGGCGAGTTATCTGGGGCCACCGGAGAGTGTGCGGGCGAGGTAGAGAGCCTAGCCTCCGATCTCCTCTCCCCTTGCGGGAGAGGGTGGCCCGCGAAGCGGGTCGGGTGAGGGGTTGAAGAAAGCATCCGCCGCGACGGGCGGTCGATGAAGAGCGCGAAGCCGACGGGACTATCGCCCCCTCATCCGTCGGCTTCGCCGACACCTTCTCCCGCAAGGGGAGAAGGAAACCGCCCCCTAAGTAAGAATCCGAAGCCAATCTTGATCGCTACAGGGGTTCAGTCACGCCACCGGAAGTCCCATGTTCCGAGCATGGCCGTTCCACCCCCTCAGTTCACCGACGAAGAGATCGATCTGCTGGTCGAGACCTTCTACGCGCGCATCCGCCAGCACCACCGCCTGGGTCCGATCTTCGAGAAGGCCGTAGGTCCGGACGGCTGGCCCGCGCACCTGGCGACCTTGAAGGACTTCTGGTCGTCGGTGCTGAACACCACCGGCCGCTACAAGGGCCAGCCGGTGGTGGCCCACCAAGGCGTCGAGGGCCTGACTGAGGGCCTGTTCACGCCGTGGCTGAACCTGTTCCACCAGACCTGCGTCGAGCTGTTCGACGCCCCGCGCGCGGCCATCGTCGGCCAGAAGGCTGAGCGCATCGCCGCCAGCCTGAAGCTCGGTCTGTTCTTCAAGCCCGGAGCGGTGGCTTGAGCGCGCCCGCAAGCGCCCCCGGGCGCGTTCGGGAAGCGCTGGCCGATCATGGCTTCGTCCGTTTCGAGGGCCAGGAGACCCGCGCCCTGCTCGGCCCTGCCGACGCCGGCTGGGCCAGCTTCGCCGAAAGCTGGAACGATCTGCCCGTGGACGGCTTCATGGCTGACGGCGGCCGCTATCGCCGGCGGCGGTTCGCGGCCTTCTCGGCCTCGCCTGAGGACATCGACCGCAAGCCGCACCAGCCCCATTGGCAGAGCCGCGACTACAACCCGCTGAACGGCGGCGTGCAGCGCTGGTTCGAGCCGGTCGCGGACGCTATCGCCGACCACCCGGTGACCCAGGGGATCCTCCGGGCGGGCCTTGAGCTGTTCCACTCGATCAGCGCCCTGCCGCCGGCCGCCTGGCACGTCGAGCTGCACCAGTTCCGCATCGAGGCGCGGACCGGCGAAGAGGGCCAGCCCACGCCCGAGGGCGCGCACCGCGACGGGGTCGACTGGGTGATCGTCATGCTGGTGGACCGCCAGAACGTCGACAGCGGCGTCACCGACATCTTCGCCCCGGACGGAACCAGCCTCGGCTCGTTCACCCTGACCGCGCCCGGCGACGCGGTGTTCCTGGACGACCACCGCGTGCTGCACGGCGTGACGCCGATCCGGCCGCTGGACCCCGCCCAGCCGGCCGTCCGCGACGTGCTGGTGGTGACCTACCGGCGAGAAGAGCAGGTTCAAGCCTAGTCCCAAAAACCTGCCTCCCTAGGCCCTGTGCCTAGGGCCCAGGGGTCAGCAGGCATAGCGCCCGACGAGCGCGCTTCCACGCTGGCCAGATCCTCCCATCATCGCCGAGCCTGGCGGCGCCATGGGTCCTCGCCACAAGGGCGAGGAAGGCGGAGTTTTGCGATGAGCGATTAGCCGAAACCCATGGCGACCGATCGCGCTCGCCCGCCGGTTGCTGCGACCGTTTGCCTCACGCCTTAACCATTTTGACCGTGATCACGGCGTGCGACGGTGAGGTTCGACCTTCCAGTAGGACTGAGCGTCCGTCACGCATGTCTCGAGACGATCAAGCCCTGCCGCCCTATCCGCCCCTGGAGCGCCGCGCGGTGTTTTCCAGCGCGATGGCGGACGCGGTGCCGATCCTGATCAGCTATGTCGACCGCGATGAGCGCTACCGCTTCGTCAATCGCGCCTACGAGCGCTGGTTCGGCGTCGACCGCTCGGAAATCGAGGGCAAGACCGTGCGCGAGGTGCTGGGCGAGGCTGCCTATGGCCGCCTGCGCCACCATGTGCGCCGCGCCCTGGCCGGCGAGAGTGTCACCTTCGAGGGCCAGGTCGACTACCAGCAGGCGGGCGTCCGCCACATCGAGGCGCAGTACGTGCCCGACTTCGCCCGCAACGGCGAAATCCCCGGCTACTACGTCTTGGTCACCGACATTTCCGATCGCAAGAGGGCCGAGGTCGAGCTGGAGCGGATACTGGCCGGCGAGCGGCGGCGGGCGGCTCTGCTGGACCTGGGCCAGACGCTGCGGGACGAGGCCGATCCCGACACCATCGCCCAGACCGCCGCCCGCATGCTGGCAGAGCAGCTGAACGTCGCCCGCGCCGGCTATGGCGAGATGGACGGCGACAGCGACATCGCCGACATCGTCGCCGACGACGGCCGCGCCGAGTCCGGGGTCGCGCGGCTCAAGGGCCAGCGGTTCCGTCTCGAGGACTTCGGGCCGTCGATGAGCGCCGACCAGCGGGCGGGGGTCACCATCGTCATCGGCGACGTGGCGCTGGATGAACGCACCAATGCGCCCGAAGCGCTGGAGGCCTACGCGGCCATCGGCGTGCGGGCCTTCATGACCGTCTCGCTGGTCAAGGCCGGCGTGCTGGCGTCGTATCTGTTCGTCGCCCACGACGCGCCCCGCGCCTTCACACCCGACGAGATCGCCTTCGTCGCCGACGTCGCCGAGCTGATCTGGACGGCCCGTGAGCGCGCCCGCTCGGACATCGCCCTCAAGCGCGCGGAAGAGACCGAGCGCCTGCTGATCCGCGAGGTGGACCACCGGGCCAAGAACGTGCTGGCCGTGGTTCAGTCACTGGCCCAGCTGACCCCGTTCGAGAACAAGGACCAGTACGTCCAGGCCCTGTCGGGTCGCATCGGCTCGCTGGCGCGCGCCCACAGCCTGCTGTCGACCGCCCGTTGGACCGGCGTCGACCTGCACGACCTGTTGCAACTGGAGCTGGACCCTTACGGCGGCGACGGTGTCGAGCAGGTGCTGATCGAGGGCCCGCCGGTGCTGATCGACGCCCAGGCGGCCCAGTCCCTGGCCCTGGTGATCCACGAACTGGCCACCAACGCCAGCAAGTACGGCGCGCTCTCGCGGCCCCTGGGACGCCTGGCGGTCATCTGGCAGTGGGGCGCCGACGGCGTGCTGAACCTGATCTGGCGCGAGGACGCCGGCGCGCCAGTGACCCCGCCCGCCCGGCGCGGCTTCGGCTCGACCCTGATCGAGAGCGCGGTCAAGCAGGCCGGGGCCCGCGTCGAGCTGCTCTGGCGGCCGCAAGGCCTGAAGGTCCGGCTCGACCTCCTGAAGGGCGCCCAATCCCGGTTGGCCGAGAGCGCCCCCGCCTATCGCCCCGGCCTGGCGGCCGAGGAGAGCCCGGCCCTGCGCGACCAGCGCGTGCTGATCGTCGAGGACGAGGCGGTGGTGGCCATGGAGCTAACCCGCGTCCTAACCGAGGCCGGCGCCAAGGTCGTCGGTCCGGCCGGCACGATCGAGGAAGCGCTGGAGCTGCTGGCCGATCATCCGATCGACCGCGCCTTGCTGGACGTCAATCTCGGCGGCCGCTCGATCACCCCCGTGGCCGAAGCCCTGACGGGCCGCCGCATCCCGTTCGTCTACCTGACCGGCTACCAGGAGCCCGACGTCGAGGGCGGTCCGATCCTGCGCAAGCCGGTGGCCGCCAGCGCCCTGCTGGGCGCCTTGGCGCGGGGCCTGCCGTCCACCGCGGGACAGCCTCTCCCGCGATAGGCCCTTACGTGACCGAAAAGGCGTCAGCCGCGCCCGGATCGCGCCTTCTGGCTTGATATTGCAATTCGTTCTCAAGTATGGACGAGCGTCCCGCCGCCAAGGTCTCGCTAGACGCTCGTGAAATCCGCCGCCGATCAGYATCGCCGTTCCTTCTGGCTGAAGCAGTTGCATCAGTGGCACTGGATCAGCGCGGCCCTGTCCTTGATCGGCCTGCTGCTGTTCGCGTTCACCGGCTTCACCCTCAACCACGCCGCCCAGATCGAGGCCAAGCCCGTGGTCGTGTCGCGCAAGGCGACCCTGCCGCCCGACCTGCTGGCCCTGCTGGCCAAAGGCCCCGAAGAGGGCAAGCGTCCCCTGCCCGTGGCGCTGGAGCCGTTCCTCGACAAGGCGGTCGGGGCCGAGGTCGCTGGCCGCGAGGGCGAGTGGTCGGCCGACGAGGTCTATGTCGCCCTGGCCCGGCCAGGCGGCGACGCCTGGGTCTCGATCGACCGCGAGACCGGCGCCGTCGAGCACGAGAAGACCACGCGCGGCGCGATCTCGCTGCTCAACGACCTGCACAAGGGCCGCAACGCCGGCAAGGCCTGGGGCTGGTTCATCGACATCTTCGCCGGCGCCTGCGTGATCTTCGCGGTGACCGGCCTGATCCTGCTGCAATTCCACGCCCGCGCCCGGCCGCTGACCTGGCCCCTGGTCGGCCTGGGCCTGGCCGCGCCCGTCATTCTCGTCATCCTGTTCGTCCACCTCTGAGGCAGACACCGTGAAGCGTTCGATCTCCTTCCTGACCTTCGCTGGCGCGGCCATTGGCGCCGGCGCCGCCACCGCCACGCCGGCCATGGCCGCCGATCTCGCCGTGACCTTCGACATCCCCAAGCTGTCGGTCGCCGAATACCACGCCCCGTTCGTGGCGGTCTGGATCGAGAACCCGGCCGACTCCACCGCCGCCGGCACCCTGTCGGTCTGGTTCAAGCCCAACCACGAGAAGTGGCTGAAGGACATGCGCCTGTGGTGGCGCAAGGCCGGTCGCGAAATGACCGTCCCGGCCGACGGCGTCACCGGCGCCACCCACGCCCCGGGTCCGCAGAAGGTGACGTTCAGCGGCGCCAAGGGGGCGTTGAAGGACCTTAAGCCCGGCCAATACACCTTGGTCGTCGAGGCCGCCCGCGAGGCCGGCGGCCACGAAGCCGTCCGCGTGCCCTTTACCTGGGGCCCAATGGGGGGCAAGCCCGGCAAGCCGGCGACCGCCAAGGGCGCCGCCGAGCTGGGCGCCGTCACCGTCGCCGTGAAGTGAGGGAACGGATCATGAAGGGTCTCAAGACGCGCCTGCTCGCCGCCGCCGCCCTTGGCGCGGCGGTGCTCGTCCCGGTCGCCGCCCAGGCCGCGCGCAGCTGGGTGCTGCCGTCCACCACCACGCTTTCGGGCGCCAACGCCTGGGTGACGGTCGACGCCGCCAGTTCCGACGAACTCTACTTCCCCGACCTGCGTCCACTGCGCATCGAGTCGATCCAGGTGCTGGATTCCGACGGCCAGCCGGTTCAGCCGCAGAGCCCCGCGATGGGCAAGTTCCGCTCGACCTTCGACGTCCAGCTGACCAAGCCCGGCACCTACAAGATCGCCTCGGTCTCGACCTCGGTGATGGCCAGCTACACCGAGAACGGCGAGGTCAAGCGCTTCCGTGGCAGCGGCGAGGACTTCGCCAAGCAGGCGCCGGCCGGCGCCGCCGACCTCAAGACCATCCGGACGCTGGCCCGCAGCGAGACCTTCGTCACCCGCGACAAGCCCACCGACGGCGCGCTGAAGCCGACCGGCCAGGGCCTGGAGCTGGTCCCGGTGACCCACCCGTCCGACGTGGTCGCCGCCGAGCCGGCGACCTTCAAGCTGCTGCTGGACGGCAAGCCGGCGGCCGATCTTGAGGTCACCCTGATGCGCGGCTACGAGCACTGGTCGGGCAAGCCGTCCGCCGAGCTCAAGGCCAAGACCGGCCCGGACGGCGCCTTCAAGGTCACCCTGCCGCAGGCCGGCCTGTGGTGGATCAGCGCCAGCTACCGCACCGGCGAGACCGGCCGCGGCGGCCCGCCGCCGCCAGGCGGGATGGGCGGGATGCCTGGCATGGGCGCTCCGAGCGCGCCGGGCGGCGGTGAAGGCGGTCGTCCTCCCCAGGGCCCGGCCCAACCGCTGGCCGGCGACGGCTATAGCGCCACCTACACCGCCGTGATCGAAGCCCAGCTGCCCTAGCAACAGGGATTGTCATCCCGGCCGCAGCGCAGCGGAGAGCCGGGACCGCAGCAAGCTCAGAGCTTCCGGTGGTCCCGGCTCGGCGCGCTTCGCGCTTGGCCGGGATGACAGTTTTCAAAGCATGCCCCGCGTCCTCGTCCCCGCCCTGACCACGCCGCCCGCCCGCCCCGTCGGCGGGAGCGTGCGCGCGTTCGGCGGCGCGACCATGGGCACGACCTGGTCGGTCAAGGCGGTGCTGCCGGCCACCACCGATCTTCCGGCGCTCGAGGCCATGGTCCAGCGCGCCCTCGACGCGGTCGTCGCGCGGATGAGCCCCTGGGAGCCGGGCTCGGACCTGTCCCGCTACAACCGCGCCGCGCCGGGCAGTTGGACGTCGCTGTCCACCGCGACCCTCGCTGTCCTGCGCCGCGCGATCGAGGTCGCCGAGGCCAGCCACGGCGCTTTCGACCCGACCCTGGGGGCCCTGACCGACCTTTGGGGCTTCGGCCCCGCCCCGTTCTCCGGCCAACCGCCGGCCGCCGAGGCCATCGCCCCCCTGCGTGGAACCAGCGGCTGGAAGCGCCTGGTCCTGGACGGCGACGCCCTGTTGCAGCCAGGCGGACTGGCGCTGGACCTCAATGGGATCGCCAAGGGCTTCGGGGTCGACCAGGCCGCCACCGCGCTCGATCGCGCCGGCGTGAAGAGCTACCTCGTCGAGGTCGGCGGCGAACTGCGTGGGATCGGCGCCAAGCCCGACGGCCAGCCCTGGTGGGTCGAACTAGAACGGCCGCCGACGGCTAGCGGTGGGGAAATCACCGTCGTCGCCCTGCATGATCTGGCCATCGCCACCTCGGGTGACTACCGCCGGTTCTTCGACCACGACGGCCGCCGCTACGCCCACACCCTGGACCCGACCACCGGCGCCCCGACGACCCATTCCACAGTCAGCATCACGGTCCTGGCCGAGGACTGCATGAGCGCCGACGCCTGGGCCACGGCGTTGATGGTCATGGGCCCGGACGCTGCTCTCGCCTTCGCCGCCAAGCACGGCTTGGCCGCGCTGATCGTCAGCCGCACGGCCGATGGCCTGGACGAGCGCCTATCGCCCGCCCTGCAGGCGATGCTGGACGGATGATCGACCTCTCCGCCCTTCCGCCCGAGGCGCGCCGCCTGGTCGCCGCCGGGGCCGTGGCCGGGGTCTACGCCCTGTTCTGCGGCGGGATTGCTATGCGCGAGGCCCTGCGTCGCCGTGCGGTTCGTCGTGAGGCCGAAGCGCTGTCGCGCGGCGCGGGCGAGCCAGTACTGGTCGCCTACGCCAGCCAGACCGGCTTCGCCGAGGAACTGGCCGCCGCCACCGCCAAGGCCCTGTCGGAAGCCGGCGCGCCGGTGACCCTGCGCGACCTTTCGGCCGTCACCGCCGCCGACCTCTCCGGCCGCGCCCTGTTCGTGGTCAGCACCACCGGCGAGGGCGACGCCCCCGACCCGGCCCGCGCCTTCATCCGCGATGTGATGAAGGACGGTCTCGATCTCTCGGCCCTGCGCTACGGCGTCCTGGCTTTGGGCGACTCGACCTACGCCCACTTCTGCGCCTTTGGCCGGAGCCTGGACGCCTGGCTGGCGCGCAACGGCGGCCAGCCGCTGTTCGACCGGGTCGAGGTCGACGACGGCGATCCGGCCGCCCTGCGCCACTGGCAGGGTCAGCTTGCCCTGCTGACCGGCGTCACCGACGCGCCCGACTGGAGCCGACCAGCCTATGGCCGCTGGACCCTGGCCGAGCGCCGCCTGCTGAACCCGGGCAGCCCCGGCGGCGAGGCTTGGCATGTTCGGCTGACGCCGGCCGACGGCGCGACCTGGCAAGCCGGCGACATCCTGGAGATCGGCCCACGCAACGCCCCGGCCGACGTCGAGGCGCTGATCGCGACGCTGGGTTTGCCGCCGGCCGCCGCCGAGACGCTGTCGAGCCTGCGCCTGCCCCACGAGCCGGCGGCGATCGAGGCCCTGCGCGGACTATCGGTCGAAGCCATCGCTGAGCGCCTGACGCCCCTGCCGCACCGCGAATATTCGATCGCTTCGCTCCCCTCCGACGGCGGGGTCGAACTGATCGTCCGCCAGATGCCCCGCGCCGACGGCCAGCCCGGTCTGGGCTCGGGCTGGCTGTGCCGCTTCGCCGAGGTCGACCAGGCGATCGACGCTCGCGTGCGGACCAACCGCAGCTTCCACGCCCCGGAGCCTGCGCGTCCGCTGATCCTGATCGGCTCGGGCACCGGCCTGGCCGGCCTGCGCGCCCACCTGAAGGCCCGCGCCGCGATCGGCGCCAAACGCAATTGGCTGGTGCTCGGCGAGCGAGCGCGGGCCCACGACTATTTCCACCACGACGAGATCGAGGGCTGGAAGGCCTCGGGCCTGATCGAACGCCTGGACCTGGCCTTTTCCCGCGACCAGGCCGAGCGGGTCTACGTCCAGCACCGCCTGCGGGAGGCGTCTGGCACGCTGCGCCAGTGGATGGCGGACGGCGCGGCGATCTATGTCTGCGGGTCGCTGGAGGGAATGTCGCGCGACGTCCACGCGGCGTTGGTCGAGGTGCTCGGCAGTGAGACGCTGGAACACCTGACGGATGAAGGGCGGTATCGGCGGGACGTGTACTGACGAAAAAACCTCGTCATCCCTGGCGGCGTAGCCGACCCGGGACCCAGGGGCCAAGCCCTGTGCGGTGGCCCCTGGGTCCCGGCTCTCCGCTTCGCTACGGCCGGGATGACGAGCTGTTTTGAGCAATTGAAATGAGCGCGCTGAGCTCCTCCGGCGTATTCGCCCCCCGCAACCGCGCCATCGCGCCCTGGGCGACCGGCAAGGCCGCCAGTCCGGCCCGCTCGACCAGCCGCCGCAGCGGCCAGCCCGGCTCGGCGCTTTCCGGCAGGGCGCTCGCGTCCAGCACCATCGGCAGCGGCAGGCCCTCGTAGGTCGCGCCCGGCGGGGCCGCCGCCAGCAAGGGCGCGAGATCCTCGATCGTCACGGTCGGCGCATCCACCGCCAGCACCAGCAGCCGCGGGGTCCCTAGCGCCGCCGCCCCAGCCAGCACGCCGCCGACCGGGCCCGCGCCGGCCTCGCCGTCGGGGACCCACGGCAGGCCAAGATCGGCGCCGGCGGTCACCAGCGCCTCCGCCCCGGCCGCCCGGGCCAGGGCCACGACGCGGTCGATGGCGCGCTCGCCATCCCAGTCGAGCAGGGCCTTGTCGCGCCCCATCCGCCGGGAGCCGCCGCCACACAGGATGATCGCACCGAGGGTGTTCATGCGGATGTCATAGCATCCTCCCCCCAGAGGGGGAGGATTTAGGCAGCGTCTTCCAAGCTGCGCCCGAAGCGGTCTAGTGTCCGGCCCGCAAAGGGACGGAAAAAGAATGAGCCAGCCTGTCGAGCGCCAGCGTCGTCGTACGACCCAGAGCGCCACGATCCGTGACGTCGCCGCCCGGGCGGGCGTGTCGCCGATGACCGTGTCGCGGGTGATCAACCGCGAAAGCACCGTCAAGGAAGAGACCCGGGCCCTGGTCGAGAAGGCCATCTCCGACCTCAACTACGCGCCCAACCCCGCCGCGCGCAGCCTGGCCGGCTCGGCCCCGTTCCGCATCGGCCTGCTCTACGACAACCCCTCGACCGGCTATCTCTCGGAATTCCTGGTCGGGGCCCTGGACGAGAGCAGCCGCACCGGCGCCCAGATCGTCATCGAGAAGTGCGCCGAGCCGGAACTGGCCCGCGCCACCCTGGCTCGTCTGCTGAAGACCGGCGTCGACGGCCTGATCCTGCCGCCGCCGCTGTGCGAGTCGCCCGAGGTCCTGGCCGAGGTGAAGGCCGCCGGCGCCGCCGCCGTGGCCGTCGCCCCCGGCATGGCCAGCAGCGACATGGCCACCATCCGCATCGACAACGAGGCGGCCGCCTACGAGCTGACCCAGCACCTGATCAGCCTGGGTCACAAGCGCTTCGGCTTCATCAAGGGCCACCCGAACCAGACCGTCAGCCAGCAGCGCCTGGACGGCTTCATGGCCGCCCTGAAGGCCGCCGGGATCCCGATGGAGGACATCCGGGTCGAGCAGGGCTACTTCACCTATCGCTCGGGCCTGGAGGCGGCCGAGCGGCTGCTGGCGGCCGATCCGCGCCCCACCGCCGTGTTCGCCGCCAACGACGACATGGCCGCCGCCACCGAGGGCCTGGCCCACCGCCTGGGCCTGGACGTGCCGGGCGACCTGTCGATCGTCGGCTTCGACGACACCTCGATCGCCGACAACATCTGGCCCGCCCTGACCACCGTCCACCAGCCGATCGCCGCCATGGCTCGCGCGGCCGTGGACCTGGTGCTGGAAGAGATCCGCCGCCACCGCGACGGCGGCGGCGAGCCCCGCCAGCTGATGCATCCGCACACCCTGATCG
>NZ_JBFUJD010000090.1:0-19860 GCF_056401555.1 Caulobacter sp. P4_E5 | reverse complement strand
GCTCCGGTTCCCGACCACGGTAAGGCCGAATGGTTTCGCGGCGCGGACGGGGCGACCCTCCGCGCCGCGACGTTTTTCCCGCAAGGGCCTGCGCGCGGCTCGGTGGTGCTCAGCCCCGGACGCACCGAGCCGATCGAGAAATATTTCGAGGTCATCGAGGATCTTTTGGCGCGCGGCTTCGCCGTGCTGGTCCACGACTGGCGAGGGCAGGGGCTGTCGGCCCGTGGCCTTCCCGACCGCATCAGGGGCCACGCCCAGGGCTTCAAGACCTTCCTGTCCGACTACAAGGCCCTGCTCGACACGTTCGAGGCGCGGATGCCCAAGCCGTGGATCGCCATGGCCCACTCGATGGGCGGCTGCTTGGCCATGCTCGCCCTGGCCCACGGCGAGACGCGGTTCTCGGCCGCCGTGCTGTCCGCGCCGATGCTGGGGCTGAACAGCGGCGGCATCCCACCTTGGCTGGCCACGTCGCTCGCCTGGACCATGTCCCGTGTCGGCTTCACCGGCGAGTACGTGCAGGGCGGCCAGTACGACCCTCTGGCCCAGACCTTCGCCGGCGACGCCCTGACCCATGACGAGGCGCGCTATGACCGCTACCAGGCCCAGCTGCGCGCCGATCCCCGGATCGCGGTGGGCGGCATGACCTGGGGCTGGGCCGATTTCGCCATCTCGGCCTGCGCCTGGCTGCGCCGGAGCCGGGGCGTGGAGGCGATCAAGATCCCGGTGACGATCTGCGCCGCCGAGCTCGACAACCGGGTGCTCAATCCCGACCAGAAGCTGATCGCGGCGCGCATCCCGCAAGGGCGCTATGTCGAGGTTCCGGGCGCCTACCACGAGATCCTGATCGAGACCGACCCGCGACGGGCGGTCTTCTGGCAGGCGTTCGACGAGACGATGAGCGCCGTAATTTGACTTGCCTTTTGGATCATTTATGGTACATCTTTCTGAGTGCCGCCACACTTCAACCTAGAGAGACGTATGATCAGATCTGGCAAAAGGCTTTCGCCAAATGTTTGTGGTGCGCTTCTACGAAACGCCGACCGGAAATAAGGTCGTCAAGGATTGGCTTCTGAGTTTCACCAAACCGGACCGTGCGGTCCTGGGCGAGGACTTGAAGACCGTCCAGTTTGGTTTCCCGATGGGGCTACCGCTTTGTCGGTCGCTCGGAAACGGTCTCTGGGAAGTTCGCAGCACGTTACCGGTGATGCGCTCTGAAGCGAGAATGATCTTCTATCAAGATAGTGACGCTGCTGCGCTTGTCGTCGTCCATGGTTTCATCAAGAAGACCCAGAAGACGCCCAAGCGCGATATCGATCTCGCATTGCATCGCAAGCAAGAGGCCAGTCCCTGACGGGAGACGCCATGACAGACAAGATTAACATTAGCCGTGTAGAGCAATTCGACACGCTGGATGACTTTCTCGATGACGAAGGGATCCGCGAAGAGGTCACCGCGCGCGCCATAAAGCGCGTGATCGCGTTGCAGCTTCAAGAAGCCATGCGAGACCGCAAGCTCACCAAGGCCGCCATGGCTGAGCTTATGGAAACCAGCCGCGCGCAATTGGCGCGTGTGCTTGATCCCGAAGAGTTCAACGTCACGCTGGATACGCTGACCAGAGCGGCCAAGGTGGTCGGGCGAAAACTGCGCGTTGAACTCGTCTGACTACTTCGCCGAACGCCTCAGACTGACCAGGGCCTCGTCCAGCGGGCGGCGGTCGCCGGAGATGACCATCTGGCCGCCGTTCGGGCCGACGGGCTCGCCGCGCCAATTGGTGACCAGGCCGCCGGCGCCCTCGATCAGGGGGATGGCGGCCTCGATGTCCCAGGATTTCAGGCCAGCCTCGATCACCATGTCCATCTTGCCCATGGCGACCATAGCGTAGGCATAGGCGTCGCAGCCCAGGCGGGCCAGCTTGGCGGCCGCCCGCACCTGCAGCCAGGCTCCGCGCTCGGCCCCGTCGAAGCAGGCGTCGGCGTCGGTGGTGGCGATGACGGCGTCGGTCAGGGTCGCGCATTCGCGGACCTTGATCGGCGTGCTCTGGCCGCGCGCCAACAGGCGCGAGCCGCCGGCATGGCCGACGAACAGCTCGTCGATATAGGGCTGGCCGATCGCACCCAGCACCGGGCGACCCTGATGGCGCAGGCCGACCAGGGTGGTCCACAGCGGCAAGCCCGCGATGAAGGCCCGCGTGCCGTCGATCGGGTCCAGCACCCAGACGAACTCGGCGTCCGGGCGGTCCTCGCCATATTCCTCGCCGATCACGCCGTGCTCGGGATAGCGCTCCGAAATCAGTTTTCGGATCGCCGCTTCCGCGCCGCGGTCGGCCTCGGTCACCGGGTCGAACGCCGCGTGGCTGTCACGCGGCAGGTTCTTGCCCGCCCCCTTGTCCTCCAGGCCGTGGTCGGCCCGAAAAAGCGGCAAGATCACCTCGGCCGAAGCCCGGTTGAGGTCGATGATGAAGGCGTCGAGCGCCGCGAGCCGATCTGCGGAGAGCGTCATGGGCGGGGTTTAACGCCCCCGCCCTAGGTACGCTACCGTAGATCGTTACGCGTCGGCGTGTTCCGGGCCGCCGCCATTCAGCGACTTGGCCAGGTCCAGCAGACGACGGCGCGGACGCTCGCCCAGCAAGTAGTAGGCGCGGATCAAGTCCAGCGTCTCCTTGCGAGCAAACATTTCACCCCCTTCGGCTGCCTCGCCGGCCATGTCGCGACGCGCGTCCGACAGGCCGTCGTAGAAGTAGCCGACCGGCACTTCGAGAGCCTCGGACAGTTGCCACAGCCGCGCGGCGGAGATGCGGTTGGCGCCGCACTCGTACTTTTGAATTTGCTGGAACCGAACGCCAACAGTGCCGGCCAGTTGCTGCTGAGTCAGACCCAGCAGACGACGGCGGCGACGCAGGCGTCTGCCAAGATGAACGTCGATGTCGTTGCCCATGGAAGCCATGCCCCCCCTAGTTTTCCCGACCCGTCCCGAAACGGAACGGCCTGAGCCCACAGCCGCAAGTCGCGTGCCGGGCGAGGCGCCGTTGCGCGGCACGGGCGGGCAAGCCTACTAAGGGGGCATGTCGGATACGCGTCAGCCTTGGGTCCAGGACCTGTTGTGGCGGTTGGAAGCCTTGGGCTTCGACCTGTTTATCGGGGCCGTGCGCCTGATGGGCGTGGATCGCGCCTCGGACTTCGGCGGCTGGCTGGGCCGCACGTTCGGGCCGATGAGCGGCGCGCACAAGGTCGCGGTGCGCAACCTGAAACTCGCCTTCCCGGACAAGGACGCCGCCTGGCATGCCGAGATCCTGCGCGAGCAATGGGAAGGCCTGGGCCGCTCGTTCGCCGAGTTTCCGCTGATGGACAAGATCCTGCCGTCGACCGGCCGGGTCGAGGTGGTGAACAAGGAACGCCTGGCCGAGATCGCCGAGAACAAGATCCCGGTCGTGTTCGTGTCGGGGCATCTTTCGAACTGGGAGGTGATGCCCGCGGCCATCGTCGACAGCGGCGTGATCTGCGAGATGACCTATCGCGCGGCCAACAACCCCTATGTCGACAAGCGCATCCGGGACAGCCGCTTCCGCTACGGCGTTCGCCTGTTCGCGCCCAAGGGCGGCGACGGATCTCGCGAACTGTTGAAGGGCATGATGGAAGGCCGGTCGGTCGCCCTGATGAACGACCAGAAGTTCAACAGCGGCGTGGCCGCCCCGTTCTTCGGCCACGATTCGCGCACCGCGCCGGCCCCGACGCGGCTGGCGATCCGTTTTGGCACGGTGCTGCAGCCCATGTCGGTGCAACGCCTGAAGGGCGCGCGGTTCCGGGCGGTGGTGCACGAACCGATCGTCCCGCCCAACACCGGAAATCGCACCGCCGATATCGAGGCCGGTGTGCGGATGATCAACGCTTTCCTGGAAGAGCGCATCCGCGAGCGGCCGGCCGAATGGTTTTGGGTTCACCGCCGCTGGCCGAACGAGGTCTATGCGGCGCTGGCCGAACGGGAACGCGAGCGGGCCTAGAGCGCGCCGGGGTTAAGTGTGAGCGGTTAACCCGCCCGGGCGCGCTCTAACTCCAAGAAATAGAGCCTTTCTGGTTCAGATGATTCCATCTGAACCAGAAAGGCTCTGGACGCCGCGCTAGATTTCGAGCTTGTCGACGGACCCGTCCGGCTCGCCCATGCGGCGGAACGGCCCTTTGTGGTGCGGATCGACGCGGCGGCGGCGGCAGGGGCCGAAATAGTCCGGTGAGCGGATGAACGGCCGCGGGTGGAAGATCACGGTGTTGATCCGGTCCAGCAGCGAGCGGGCGGTCACCGGCTTGACCACCACCTCGGTCACCCCGGCGTCGCGGGCCTCGAACACGCGGTGACGCTCGGCGAAGCCGGTCAGCATGATGATCGGCAGGAACGGATCGACGCTGTCGGGCGAGTTGCGGACCAGCTGGGTGAACTGCACCCCGTCCAGCGGGCTCATCTTGAAGTCGACGATGGCGATGTCGGTCTGCCAGTCGCGCAGGATCTGCAGGCCCTCGGCCCCGTCCATGGCCTCGCGGATGTGCTTGACGCCCACGCCCTTCAGGATCGCCGAAACGATCGACCGAATGTGCTGGTTATCGTCCACCAGCAAAAAGCGCAGATTTTCCAGCGCCGCCGACATGCGGGAGCCGCCTCCTCAACTATCTCGCGGGAACACCGGAACACGTGGCCGCTTCCCCCAGCGACCCCTCGCTCCGATAACGGCGGCATAGCTAACGAATGATTGAAACTCGCGCCAGCGGCGAATTGCGGGAATTAGGCGCGGAAGGGGCCCGCGCCGACCAAAAGCGACGGATCCAGGTTCCGACCGCGCCATTTCATCCGCCAACAGAGGTGCGGGCCGGTCGCGCGGCCTTCCTTGCCGGTCTCGGCGATCAACTGGCCCTGCCGCACGTAAGTTCCCGCCGGAACGAGGATTTTCGACAGGTGCAGATAGGCGGTGATCAGGCCTTGGCCATGATCGACCAGCACCAGACCGCCCTCGTAATGCAGTCCGGTCTCGGCGAAGGCGACCAGGCCGGCGGCGGGCGCCCGCACCGGCGTGCCGACGGGCGTGGCCAGATCGACCCCATAATGGGGACGCTTGGGCTCGCCGTTCAGGATCCTCTGCCCGCCGAACCGGGCCGAGCGGCGCGCGCCCACGACCGGCAGGATGAAGCCGTCGCGGAAGCCCTCGATGTCGGCCTGGCTCGCGAAGCCGGCGGCCTTGCGGAGGTTCTCGGCGGTGATGCGCTCCAGCAGGGCCGGATCGGTCGGCGTGACCTGTTCGGGCGGCAGGCCGTCGATGCGCTGGATGTCGAAATCGCCGGCCGCGATCGTCGCCTCGTGGGCGGCCGAGCCGTCAGGCGTGGACACGGTCAGGGTGCTGGCCGGCGGCGCGTCACGATCGAAGCCGGCCACGAACCAGCCGTTCGCCGAGGCGGTGGTCAGCACCTGGCCATCGACATCGACCACGGCGCGCGGGGCGGTGCGGCCGATGGCCCAGCCGCCTTGGACATACTTGCCCGACAGCGACAGGCCGGGCGCGGCGGCGCTCGTCGACCTCGGGGCGGCGAGTCCGATCAAGCTGGTGGAAAGCGGCAGCGCGGCGAGGACCGCGCGGCGGCTCAGGCCTCTTGCCAACGCTTCAGCGCCTCGGCGGGGCTGGCATAGGCTTCCTGGTGCTCGGGGCTCCAGTAGCGCAGGGCTTCCAGCGGGATCTGCTTGTTGGTGACGGCGCACAGCACGAAGCGGCCAGGGCTGATCACGGCGTACTCGCCGTCGCCATAGTGCAGGACGGCCAGGCCGTCGGACTTTCCAAGATCACGGTCGAAAGCGTTCATGGCTCTTATTCTACGCCAGAGTAGCGTCTCAGAACAGGTCGCCCTGATCAGTCTTTGGTGGGACGGGCTTGGGGCGCGGCGGCGGGGCCGGACGAACCGGTATGGAAGGTGGCGCCGAGGGCGCAGGGCCCTCGTTGCCGATCACCGCCTCGCGCTCGCCGTCGGCGAACTGCAGTGCGACGTGGTCGCCCAGGGCCAGGGCGGCGGACGAGCGGATGATGGTCCCGTCGGCCTTGCGCACTAGGGCGAAGCCCAGCTCCAGCGGACGGCGCGGATTGAACGACTGGCGCAACTTTTCGAGATTAGCGAGTTGATCACCGGCGCGGGTCAGCCGGCGCTGGGCGGCGGAGTCCATGCGGGCCCACAGCAGCGGCAGGCGGGCATGGGTCGCGGCGCGTTCCGGCGCGCGGGTCCCGCAGGCGTTCAGGCGGCCAGAGAGGTCCGCCAGCCGCTCGGCCTTGATCGCCCGCTGCCGGGTCAGCACGTCCGGCGTCAGGCGGGCGGTGGTCTTCAGCAGGTCCTGGGCGTGGACGGTGGTGTTGCGATGCAGGGCCGCGTCGAGGCGGCCCGAGGCGATGTCGAACCGCTGCTGAGCCAGAGCCAGCAGGTCGGCGGGCCGGGGCAGGCCCCGCGCGGCGCTGACCAGGCGCGTGCGCCGCTCTTCCAGGGTTCGTGAGCCGCAGCGGTTGAGGCGACGATCGTAGTCCGAGATCAGGGCCCGCAGCTCGGCCAGCACCGGCGTCGCCATCTCGGCGGCGGCCGTGGGCGTCGGGGCGCGGCGGTCGGAGACGAAGTCGATCAGCGTGGTGTCGGTCTCGTGGCCCACCGCCGAAATCAGCGGGATGGTCCCCTCGACCACGGCGCGGGCCAGGCTCTCGTCGTTGAAGGCCCAGAGGTCCTCCACTGAGCCGCCGCCGCGCGCCACGATCAGGATGTCCGGACGCGGCACGGGGCCGCCCGGCGTAATGGCATTGAAGCCCCGGATGGCGGCGCTGACCTGGGCGGCGGCCTGGTCGCCTTGCACGACGACCGGCCAGACCAGCACCTGGCAGGGCCAGCGGTCGCGGATGCGGTGCAGGATGTCGCGGATCACCGCGCCGGTCGGGCTGGTGATCACCCCGATCACGGCCGGCATCGAGGGCAGGGGGCGCTTACGCTCCGGCGCGAACAGGCCCTCGGCCGCCAGCTTGGCCTTCAGCCGCTCCAGCTGGGCCAGCAGCGCGCCGACCCCGGCGGCCTCCATGCTGTCGATGATGATCTGATAGCGGGAGCCGGCCGGATAGGTGGTGATCTTGCCCGTGACGATGACCTCGAGCCCGTGCTCGGGCCGCACGCCCAGGCCACGGACGCTGCCTTTCCAGACCACGCCGTCGATCGCGGCCTTGTCGTCCTTGATGGTCAGATAGACGTGGCCGTTGCCGTGATGGGTGACCTTGGACAGCTCGCCGCGCAGCCGCACGAAGCCGTAGCGGTCCTCCAGCGTTCGCTTCAGGGCGAAGGCCAGTTCCGAGACCGAATAGGGCGGAGCGTTGGAATCGGTCGGCGCGAGGTCCGTCATGGGGCTATTTAAGGGGGAAGCGCCGTCAGGTCATCCATTCCAACGCACCAAAAAACCCGACCTCCCCGGCGAAGGCCGGGGCCCAGATTCAGCCTGAGCGGTTTGGGTGTTCGCGATCGAACGCCCGCGGGGACGTGAGCGACAGTGGGTTCGATCTGGGCCCCGGCTTTCGCCGGGGAGGTCGGATGTTGGGTGATGCGCAATCCTGTGGGCGCCCCCAGACATAGAAAATCCCGGACGGCCTTTTGGGCCGTCCGGGATCCGCCGCCTGAGAGACTTTGTTGTTCTTCTTAGATGTAGCGGCGAAGCGAACGGGCGAGCTCGGTGGCGCCGCCCTTCTTCTTGGTCTGCTGCGGCTGGTAGGCCACCCGGGCGTGCTCGACGCAGTAGGGGCCTTCCGACGAGCGGCGGCCGCAGAAGGTGAAGCCTTCCGACGACGGGTCGCCGATCGGCCACTTGCACATGTGCGCGCCCAGGGTCAGCACGGTGGCCGAGCCCGGCTCTTCGTGCCGGAAGGCCGGCAGCGACGGCGGGGTCGAGGCCATCGGGACCGACGGCGCCTCGACCGGCGTCACGCGGCGTGGCGCCGAGGGCATGGCCTGGGCGGCCGGACGCGCCGGACGCGGGGCCTTGAAGGCCGGACGCGCCGGTTGCGAGGGCGCCGCGCGGCCCGAGAGGCCCAGGCGGTGCACCTTGCCGATGACGGCGTTGCGCGTGACGCCGCCCAGTTGCTTGGCGATCTGGCTGGCGGACAGGCCGTCCAGCCAGAGCTTCTTCAAGGTCGAGACCCGTTCGTCGGTCCAGCTCATAACCCGTCTCCGCCGGTTCGATGAGGAGGAGAGCGTCCCCACGCCCTCGACCCCATATCTGGTGATCAAACCGCCCCGCCGGCGGTCGTCCTACTAGATATCGTAAAGAATGTGTTAAAACGCACAATGGGCGCCATCGACTCTGTCCACAGAAACAAGATGTTGATTCAGGCAAGCCCAAGCTTGCGGAAAGGCCCCCCAAGGCGCACATGGCCAAGCAGAACAACGGGTTGAGCCTATGAGAGACATGGCCGAGAGCGTCATTCCGCCGCAGCCGCGCGACTACCACGGCTGGAACTGGAGTGGCTTCGTCACCCTCTATCAGCGCGAAATCCGCCGGTTCTGGAAGGTCGGCACCCAGACGGTGGCCGCGCCGGTGGTCACGACTCTGCTCTACATGCTGGTTTTCGTGGTCGCTGTGGGCGGCAGCCGGCCGGCCGTGGGCGGAGTGACCTTCGGCCATTTCGTGGCCCCGGGCCTGATCATGATGGCGATCCTCAACAACGCCTTCGCCAATTCCTCGTCCTCGCTGATCCAGGCCAAGATGATGGGCCTGACGCCGGACTTTCTGACCCCGCCGCTGTCGGCTCTCGAGCAGGTGCTGGGCTTCGCCCTGGGCGCGGCGACGCGCGGCGTGGTGGTCGGGGCGGTCACCGCCGCCGTCATCAGCGTGCTGCCGGGCGCGGGCCTGTCGTTCGCCCACCCCTGGGCGATCGTCTATTTCGCCGTCGCCGCCTCGCTGATCCTGGGTCTGGCCGGCGTGCTCGCGGGGCTGTGGGCCGAGAAGTTCGACCAGCTGGCCGCCGTCACCAACTTCTTGATCATGCCCATGACCTTCCTGTCGGGCACCTTCTACCTGGTCGACAAGCTGCCCGAGCCGTTCCGCTCGGCCAGCCACTACAACCCGTTCTTCTATCTGATCGACGGCTTCCGCTACGGCTTCATCGGCCACGCCGACGGCTCGATCGCGATCGGCGTCGTCAGCATGGGCGTGCTGACCGTCGGCCTGTTCCTGTGGTGCTGGCGCCTGTTCGTCACCGGCTATCGCCTGAAGAGCTGACACCGGTGACCATTAGGTGGCCCATGGGCCACCTGTGGCCCGCGCGACAAAATCGCCGGATTTGACAGGTCTTTCACGGCCCTTTGATTGACAGGACGCGGTTCCACGGCGACAACCTGCGGCCTTCCGGTCCCCGTGCGAACAGCGCGGGGGCTTCTTTCCTTTTAGGAGGGCCGGTCTTGAGCACCGCGACGTCGTCCAACTCCTCGCAGAACCACATCATGGGCGTGTACAACCGCGCTCCGCTGGCGTTCGACCGAGGCCGAGGCGCGCGCCTGTTCTCGACGGACGGCGACGAATATCTGGACTGCGTGGCCGGCATCGCCACCTGCGGCCTGGGCCACGCCCACCCCGTTCTGGTCGACGCGCTGAAGACCCAGGGCGAGAAGCTCTGGCACGTCTCCAACATCTACACGATCCCCGAGCAGGAAGTGCTGGCCGACAAGCTGTGCGCCAACACCTTCGCCGACGTGGTGTTCTTCACCAATTCGGGCACCGAGGCGATCGAGTGCGCCCTGAAGGCCGCGCGCCGCTACCACGTGGTCAACGGCCAGGCCGAGCGCGTGGACATCATCGGCTTCGAGGGCTCGTTCCACGGCCGCTCGTACGCGGCCGTCAACGCCTCGGGCAACGCCGGCTATCTGGACGGCTTTGGCCCGCGCCTGCCGGGCTACAGCCAGCTGCCGTTCGGCGATCTGGAGGCCCTGAAGGCCGCCCTGACCGACAAGACGGCCGCCGTGATCATCGAGCCCGTGCAGGGCGAGGGCGGGGCGCGGTCGCTGACCGAGGCCCAGCTGGACGAACTGCGCCAGATCACCCGCGAGGCCGGCGTCCTGCTGATCTTCGACGAGGTGCAGAGCGGCATGGGCCGGACCGGCAAGCTGTTCGCCTACGAATGGGCCAGCGACGCCGCGCCCGACATCATGTGCGTGGCCAAGGCCCTGGGCGGCGGCTTCCCGGTCGGCGCCTGCCTGGCGTCGAACGAAGCGGCGCGCGGCATGACGCCGGGCGTCCACGGTTCGACCTACGGCGGCAACCCGCTGGCCATGGCGGTCGGCAAGGCGGCCTTCGACGCGATCAACACCCCCGAGGTGCTGGACAATGTGAAGACCGTCGCCGGCTACTTCACCCAGCAGCTGAACGGCCTGAAGGACCGCTTCCCGGATGTCATCGTCGACATCCGCGGCAAGGGGCTGCTGATCGGTATCAAGGTCGTGCCGAACAACCGCGAATTCATGGTCATGGCCCGCGATCAGAAGCTGCTGATCGCCGGCGGCGGMGACAACTGCGTGCGCCTACTGCCACCGCTGAACCTGACCGTCGAGGAAGCCAGCGAGGCGATCTCCAAGCTCGAGAAAGCTTGCGAGACCGCGCGCGCCAAGGCCGCCGTCTGACACACCTGAACCTTTGAAAACCCCGCTCCGGTTCGCCGGAGCGGGCGTGAGGGATTTGGCCCATGACCGCCCCCCGCCACTTCATCGACCTGTGGAAGCTGGACGGCCCGACGCTGCGCTTGCTGCTCGAGGACGCCAAGGCCCGCAAGACCGCCCGCAAGGGCTGGCCGCAGGGCAAGGTCGACGCCGACGCGCCGGCCAAGGACCGCGTGCTGTCGATGATCTTCCAGAAGAACTCGACCCGCACCCGCTTCTCGTTCGACGCGGCCATGCGCCAGCTGGGCGGCGACGCGATCATCTCGACCTCGTCGGACATGCAGCTGGGCCGAGGCGAAACCATCGAGGACACCGCCAAGGTGCTGTCGCGCATGGTCGATGCGGTGATGATCCGCGCCAACAGCCATGCCGACGTCGAGCGCTTCGCCCAGGTCTCGACCGTGCCGGTGATCAACGGCCTGACCGACAAGAGCCACCCGTGCCAGATCATGGCCGACCTGCTGACTATCGAGGAGCGCTTCGGCGACGTCGGCGGCAAGACGATCGCCTGGGTCGGCGACGGCAACAACGTCTGCTCCAGCTTCATCCATGCCGCGCCGCTGCTGGGCTTCACGCTGAAGATCGCCTGTCCGGCGGTCTATCACGCCGACCTGCACGACCTGGCCCGGGCCGAGAGCCTGCAGGGCAAGGTCAGCATGATGACTGACGCTAAAGAAGCTGTGCGCGGCGCCGACGTGGTGGTGGCCGACACCTGGGTGTCGATGGGCGACACCGACCATGATGAGCGCCTGGCCGCCCTGGAGCCCTATCAGGTCGACGACGCCCTGATGGACCTGGCCAAGCCCGACGGCGTCTTCCTGCACTGCCTGCCGGCCCACCGCGGCGAGGAAGTCACCGACGCGGTCCTGGACGGCCCGCGCTCGCTGGTCTGGGACGAAGCCGAGAACCGCATCCACGCCCAGAAGTCGGTGCTGGCCTGGGTGTTCGGGGCGATCGGGTAGGGGGTTATTTCTCCTCCCCCGCGAGCGGGGGAGGATCTTGGGGCCGCATGCACTCGCAATTCTCTCCCTACCGTCCTATCTAACCGCGCCATGACCGACATCGCCCCCAATCCAAGCGTCCTCGACGACGTCGTTTCCGCGTTCCAGATCGAAGGCCTGCCCGTGCGCGGCCGGGTCGTCCGTCTCGGCGCCGCCGTCGATGAGGTGCTGACGCGCCACGACTATCCCGAGCCGGTCGCCAACCTGCTTGGCGAGGCTTGCGCCCTGGCGGCCCTGGTCGGCTCCAGCCTGAAGTTCGAAGGCCGGCTGATCATCCAGGCCCAGGGTGACGGCCCCGTGCGCTATGTCGTGGTCGACTACGACACCTCGGGCGGCTTGCGCGGCTATTGCCGGTTCGATCCCGAAGAGGTCGCCAAGGCCTCGGAAGGCTTCGCGCGTCCGGGCGCCAAGACCCTGCTGGGCGGCGGCGTGTTCATCATGACCCTGGACCAGGGCCCGGACATGGATCGCTACCAGGGCGTGACGCCGATCGAGGGCGAAACCCTGGCCCTGTGCGCCGAGCAGTACTTCGCCCAGTCGGAGCAGACCCCGACCCGCGTGCGCCTGGCCGTCGGTCAGGTCGACACCGGCGAGGGGCCGAAATGGCGGGCCGGCGGCATCCTGATCCAGGTGATCGCGGGCGACCAGGCCCGGGGCGACACCCAGGACGCCTGGACCCACGTCCAGGCCCTGTTCGAAACCACCGGCGAGGACGAGCTGATCGACCCCACGGTCACGACTCCCACCCTGCTGTGGCGGCTGTTCAACGAGGACGGCGTGCGCCTGCTTGACGAAAAGCCGCTACGCGCCTTCTGCCGCTGTTCGGAGGACCGGATCGGCGTGGTGCTGGACTCGTTCTCGGCCGAGGAAGTCGCCGAAATGGTCGAGCCCGACGGCAAGATCCATGTGACCTGCGAATACTGCTCGCGGGTCTACAAGCTGGATGCGCCGGTCGCGGGTTGAACGTGAAGAAGCGGACGGCGATCGCCGTCCGCTTCCGCCCGGCGACTAGCCCAGGATGTCTCTCCACCTGCGGCCGGCGCGATAGTGGATATGCGGGTGGTCTTCATCCTGCAGCAGCGTGTGGTTGAACACCCGGAAGATCTTCCTGATCGCCCGCTCGCCGTAGCCGAACTTCAGCTTGATGCGGCCGGTGAGCAGGGCCGCGTGCTGGCCCGGCAGCGAGAAGGGCTTGTGCCACCGCACCGCGCGCGCGAGTTCGTCGGCGATCAACGCGTCCACCTTGGTCCATCCGGTGGACGGGTCCGGCTCGAATAGCGCCTCGGCCAGTTGATCCAGCGTGGTGATGATCACGTTCTCCAGGACGTGCAGGCGCACCTCGTGGCCGCCGGCCAGGCCGCCGGTCGCATCCTCCGGGGGATCGATCGCCGCCGGCTGCGCGTGTGGCGTCGCCATCTGCCAGGTCGAGAAGGGCTCCAGCGCAAAGTTGCCGTCCTCGTCGCAGTAGATCAGGCCCGTGGGTCCGTAGACGTTGGCGTTCACCGTCTTGGCCAGTTCGTACAGCAATTGGGCGCCGTCGGTCCCGGCGCCGACGTGGCAGCCGTACAGGAACAGGTTGGAGACGCCGCCGTTCAGGGCCGCGAACAACGGCGCCCACACCTTGATGTTGTCGATCGAGACGTGGTGGTCCTTGTCGCCCCGCGACTGGCCCGCGCCCGTGACGATCAGGCCCTGGTCGCCATGGCCGACGATGCAGGCGGACTGGGCCGTCGGCTTCTTGCTCTTGACGCATCCGTCGAGGCCGCTTTCGGCGGTTTGGACGGTGGTGTTGCCGATGGCGCTCTGCGTGCCCTTGCGCGCATAGGCGAGGTAGTCGTCCGGCTTGGTGGAGTCGATCGTGACGCAGCCCGGCAAGGGGGCGACCATGATCGGCTTGACGACGGGGCCTGATGTCGCCGGAGCGGCCTGGGTTGGGGCGTGCGTCATCGCATCGCCCGACGGGGCGAGGGTGGTGGTCATCGAAATCTCCTGAAATTAGGCGCGATCGTGATCGCAAGCGGTGGGCATGGGCGGGCCATCGGGTGGGACGACGGCCCGCCCGCCGTTCGGCTGGGCGGAGGGGGGGGGCGGTGGGCGGACCCCTTCCGCCGCGCCGTCAGCTGTAGGCGACCGAGAAGGCGCCGTTAGAGGCCTGGGTCACGGTGGCGGTGTTGTAGGGGAGGCCGGTGAAGTCGATCGCCGCGATGTTGTTCGACACCGCCGAGTAGTCGATCACCTGGCCCGGCACATAGAGGCCGTCGGCGACATAGAACTTCACCACGGGGGTGACGTTGTAGATCTCGTTCGGCAAGGCCGTGAAGGTGGCCACCGGCGCCGGGATGACGCCGCCGTTGTCGCGGGCGAGGCCGAACACGAACTGGTTCTGCGGCGTGAAGTCGGTGGAGCTGGTGATCGAGAACGAGCCGTTCTGCGCCTTGCCCGGGCTCGTCAGGGTGCTGAAGCCCGTGACGCCGGTGTTGGTGAAGGCGACCGTGTCCTTGGTGTCGGTGTTCACCGGCATGACGCCGCCGGAGTCCAGGACGGTGCTCGGGGTCAGCGCTTCGGCCGGCTGCGACCAGAAGGCATAGGCGCTGTCGGTGTAGACGACCGAGTCCCAGCTGCCGTTGGTCACGTTCTCGAAACACGCCCAGGCGTTGGTGAAGACCGGCGTCACGCCGCCGTTCGAGGTGACGGTGGGCTCTTGCATGAAGGCCACATAGGCCTTGTTGGCCAGGGATTGGTTGTAGATGCGGATGGTATATTTCGCCATGAGCGGATTCCTTTTTTGAATTGAAGAAATCAGCAAGACTTGAGATCTATATTGCAGTTCTTATTTTGTGTGATCTCTGTTCTCGTTGACGACTTCAACCTATTGCGAACCAGATCTTTGAGATAGATCGAGCGTCTTGCGCTGAGTGCAATTGCGAATGTTTAATTTGACCTGCGCTCAAGGCGTTTGGGTCATGTCATTCAGTAGCGCCATCAGATGCTGGACGGCGGTCCGCCTGAGGCGGCGGACGATCTGGACGAGCTCGAACTCCTCCGACGCCAGGCTCTCGGCCGAATGGGCGTCCATCTCGCCTCGGCCCAGCACCAGCCAGTCCAGCGAAATATCCAGGACCTCGGAGATGCGTGCGGCGTTCTCGAGCGACATGGGGCCGCCCTTGCGCCAGCGACTGATGGCGCTCTCGTGCACGTCGAGATCCAGCGCCAAGGCCATCATCTTGGAGATGCCGCGTCCTTTGATGGCGCGGCTCAGCCGATCCCCCCTGGACTCCATCACCCGGCTCACTCAAAGGGCGGGGCTGTACTGAGCCCCGCCCACCCGAAGCGAAAGATAGACAACCGTAATCAGTATTCGGTTTGATTTTAGCCTATGGTTGTATTTCCGATCGCGCTCCCGGAAACACGGAGCGCGCGAATTTCTCTGCGGTCGGAGTTCTGGAGAGGAGAGCCGTCCGTCGCCGGAGTCAGGTGTAGGCGACGCTGAACCCGCCGTTGGGGCTTTGGCTCACCGTGGCGGTGGTCTGGGGGCGACCGGTGAAATCGATGGTGGCGCAGCTGTTCGACACGGCCGAGACGTCGATCACCTGGCCGGGCGTGTAGAGGCCGTYGGCGACGTAGAACTTCACGACGGGCGTGATGTTGTAGGTCTCGTCGGGCAGGGCCTGGAAGCAGGCGACGGGCGCGGGTATGACGCCGCCATTCTCGCTGGCCAGGCCGAATACGAAATTGTTCACCGGCGTGAAGTCGGTCGAGCTGGCGATCGCGAACGCGCCGTTCTGGGCCGTACCGGGGCTGACCACGCCGGTGAAACCCGTCGCGCCCGTGTTCGTGAAGGTCACCGTGTCCTGGGTGGCGGTGCTCACCGGCATGACCCCGCCGGAGTCCAGGACGGTGCTTGGCGTCAGCGCTTCGCTGGATGGCGACCAGTAGGCGTAGGTGCTGTCGGTGTAGACGACGCTATCCCAACCGCCGTTGGTGATGTTTTCGAACGTGGCCCAGGCGTTGGTGTAGATCGGGGTCGTCCCGCCGCTCGCGCTGACGACCGGCGCTTCCATGAAGGCCACGTAGCTCTTGTTCGCCAGGGATTGGTTGTAGATGCGGATCGTATAGGTCGCCATCGGTTCGCTCCTGTGAACCTGTGATGGACGCGTCACGACGCCGACGGTGATGAGCAGGTGTCAGACGTCTTCATGCGCCTGCTTCCTCTGAAGCGGCGCCATTAAGGCGGGAAGTTTTGCCTCAATGCAACCTATGATGAAGGCGCGTTCGCGAACGCCTCAGGCGGGCATTCGCGGGGAGCGATCAAAACCCGCAGCCGGTGCTCTTCCAGCCGGCTCGGAAGGCTTGGCTGTTTTCGGCCGTTTCGAGCGTGGCGATGGCGGGCCGCGCCATGAAGCGGCGCTTTTCGGTTTCGCCCGATGCGGCGATGCTGTCGACCACGCCGCAAACGATCATGGTCTTCTGGTAGCGGCCGGTGCGCAGGCCTTTGAACTCGGCCGAGTCCGGGTTGGCCAGTTGGACCGCGATGGCTTTCTCGATCCGCGGCATGATCGCTTCGACGCGCTTTTGCTGCGCATAGGTCTGCCAGATCAGCGGCCCGCGGCCGATCTCGACCGTCGGCGTCGGCCGGGATTGCGGCGCGGGGTCGAAGAAGGGGTGATTGGGCTGCTGAGCGATGGCCTGCGGGGCCAGTACGGCGGCGCCGATCAAGGCGCAGAGGGCGGTCTTGGCGAGCATGGCGATCTCCGACGAACTCTGTCCGTCGAAGCTCAACCTCTACGATCTCTTTGTCAATCCGCGCGCGGCGGGCGTCAGTTCAGCTTCAGCGCCGCGCCGGGCAGGTGCAGCGAGAATTCCGGGATCTCGACGTCGAACAGTTCGCCGTCGGCGGTGACCATCGCATAGCTGCCCCGCATCGCGCCCGAGGGCGTGGGCAGGGGGCAGTTGGAGATGTAACGGAACGCCTCGCGGGGCTTCAGCTCCGGCTGCTCGCCGACCACCCCGCTGCCCTCGACGTCGTTGACGCGGTTGAACGCGTCGATGATCGTCCAGCGACGGGAGACCAGGGTCACCGTCTCGCTGCCGTGGTTCTCGATCTCCACCGTGTAGGACCACAGATAGAGACCCTGCTCGGGCGAGGACTCCTCGGCCGCATAGGCGGGGAAGACCCGGACGAGAATGTCGCGCGTCCGCGCCTGGTAGGCCGCGCCGTCCTGGCCCCGGCGGCGGCGCATCCTCTGCAGCGAGGGCGAGGTCTCACGCCTGATCGAGCGCACGGTTCACATCTCGCGTCAGGTCGCCAAGGGCTTCGAGGCCGACCGACAGGCGCACGCCGCCCTCGGTCACGCCCAGCAGCGGGCGCTGCTCTTCCGGCACCGAGCGGTGGGTGGTGGTCGGCGGGTGGGTCGCCATCGACTTGGCGTCGCCCAGATTGTTGGAGATGTCGACGATCTCCAGGGCGTTCAGGAACTTGAAGGCCGCCGCGCGCGAGCCGAGGTCCAGGGCGATCACGGTGCCGCCGCCGGTCATCTGCTTCTTGGCGACGTTGTGGCCCGGATGGTCGTGGCGGAACGGGTAGAGGACCGTTTGCACCTTCTTGTGCTCGGCCATGACATTGGCCAGGGCGAAGGCGGTGTCGGTCTGGCGGCGCACGCGCAGGTCCAGGGTCTCGAGGCCTTTCAACATGACCCAGGCGTTGAACGGCGACAGCGACGGGCCGGTGTGGCGCAGGGCGTCGCGGTAGAATTCCTCGTTGATCGCCTCGCTGGTCAGGATGGCCCCGCCCAGCACGCGGCCCTGGCCGTCGATGTGCTTGGTGGCCGAATAGACGACGACGTCGGCGCCCAGCTCCAGCGGCTTCTGGAAGATCGRGGTGGCGAAGACGTTGTCGACGATGACCTTGGCGCCGACGGCATGGGCCATCTCGGCCACGGCGGCGATGTCGGTGATCTCAAGCACCGGGTTCGAGGGCGTCTCGATCAGCACGGCCTTGGTGTTGGGGCGGATCGCCGCCTCCCAGGCCTTGGGATCGGTGGCGTCGACGAAGGTGGTCTCGACGCCGAACCGCGGCAGCCATTCGGAGACGATCCAGCGGCACGAGCCGAACAGGGCGCGGCCGGCCACCACGTGGTCCCCGGCGCGGACCAGGCCCATCAGGGCGGCGTGGATCGAGGCCATCCCAGTGGCCTGGGCGCGGCAAACTTCCGCGCCTTCCAGCAGCGCCAGGCGGTCCTCGAACATCTTCACGGTCGGATTGTTGAACCGCGAATAGACGAAGCCGGGGTCCTCGCCCGAGAAGCGGCGATCGGCGCCCTCGGCGCTGTCGTAGGTGAAGCCCTGGGTGAGGTAGAGCGCCTCGGCGGTCTCCATGAACTGCGAGCGCGCGATCCCCCCACGAATGAGCTTCGTCGCGACGTCCCAGTCTTTTGGATCCTCGGCCACGGGCCTGCCTCCTTACGCGTAAACCGCCGGCATAAGGAGCGGCGAGGGGGTGTTGGTCAAGCGTCAACACCCGCTCCGCAACCGGAGAATTGTCACGGGCGAAAAGTACATTGTCATGGGCGAGCCAAATTCGCTCCAGGCGGTCATCGTGCTGGCTGAACGCGTCGGCGTTTAGACAACGGCCTGTTCGTTGGGTCAGAGATTCCGCCAAACCCGACCGGCTTCGCCTTGCCTTTGGAGCCGTGTTTCGCGAGTGTCGCGCCGATGACCGACGCCCACGCAGCGGGGATTCTGCCCTGCCAGACCATCGAGGAATTGATCACCCAAGAGGCGATCACCTCAGCCACGCCGTTCGATACCGACCAGGTGCAGCCCGCCAGTCTCGACCTGCGGCTGGGCGCGCGCTGCTGGCGCGTCCGCGCGTCGTTCCTGCCGGGCCTGCACAGGAAGGTGCCGGACCGCCTGAAGGACGTGGCCATGCACGAGCTGGACCTGACCAAGGGCGCGGTGCTGGAGAAGGGCTGCGTCTACATAGCCGAGATCCAGGAACGCCTGACTCTGCCGATGACCATCTCGGCGCGCGGCAATCCCAAGAGCTCGACCGGTCGTGTCGACGTGTTCGTCCGCCTGCTGACCGACCACAGCCGCGCCTTCGACGACGTCGACGCCGGCTATACCGGGCCGCTCTATATCGAGATCGCGCCGCAGACCTTCTCGGTGCTGGTGCGCGCCGGTACGCGGCTCAACCAATTGCGCCTGAAGCGCGGCGAGCCGGCCAAGCTGGCCACCCGCAGCGTCGGGGTCGACCTGACGCCGGGTGTCGTCGGTTTCCGTGGCCGCCGCCACGCCGGGGTCGTCGACCTGGACCACGAGGACGGCCACGACCCGCGCGACTACTGGGAGCCGCTGGAAGCCCGCCACGGCGAGCTGCTGCTGGATCCGGGCGAGTTCTACATCCTGGCCTCCAAGGACGACATCGAGATTCCCGTGCTGGAAGCGGCCGAGATGACCCCGATCGATCCGTCGGTCGGCGAGTTCCGCGTCCACTATGCCGGCTTCTTCGACCCGGGCTTCGGCACTGAGGAGGCGGCGGCCGTTGGCTCCAAGGGCGTGCTGGAAGTGCGCAGCCACGAGACGCCGTTCCTGCTGGAGGACGGCCAGACGGTGGCCCGGCTGGTCTACGAGCCCCTGACCGCGCGTCCGGTGCGGCTGTATGGCGAGGGCGGGTCGCACTACCAGCGCCAGGGTCTGAAATTGTCCAAGCATTTCAAGGCCTGGTCCTAGATCAGGGCTTGAGCCGATCGACATTCACTGCGCGTTGCCGCCTTCCTGGGCCCGACGCGGCGGTCACATGACTGAAGTCGATGGGCGCCTTCCCAAACCGACACAAGCTCTCTGTCGCGATTTAGGCGCCTTAGACGACCCGCCTATAGCTCAGCCGTCTGGTCCCGTTGTCGGCTCGAGCATGGTTCGGTCCCCTGTGAGATGGGGCAGTCCCCAAAATCCGTATTCGGGATGTCGGCGTCAGCGTCGCGCGAGCGTCCTTGGGAACATCAAGACTGTCCGCCCGCGCCCCAGTTTGGAAAAGACCACAGGAGATAAAGGTGTCTGCATCAGTGCTCTTCATGTCCATGTCGCTGGACGGGTATATCGCGGGGCCCAACGATGAAGTGGGCAATCCCGGCGGCGACGACTTTATGCGGCTGCACGAGTGGTACGGG
>NZ_JBFUJD010000089.1:0-20768 GCF_056401555.1 Caulobacter sp. P4_E5 | reverse complement strand
CCCACGCTCGAGGCGTTGCTGGCGGATCCGCTCGAACGCAGCCGGAAACGAGCGACCAGCGTGGTCAATTCGTCAGCTTCCGACGCCAGGTTGCGGGCGGCGGCGGTCGCTTCCTTCACCATCGCCGCGTTCTGCTGGGTCATGCTGTCCATGCTGGCGACGGCGCTGTTCACCTGCTTTAGGTTGTCGGCCTGGGTTTCGGTGCTTTGCGCGATCTCGTTGATGAGGGCGTTGGTGTCGCCGATCTTCGCGCCGATCAGCGTCAGCATTTGACCGGTGGCGCCGACCCGGCCCACGCCGCTCGCGACCTGTTCAGAGGACGTGTGGATCAGCGCCTTGATGTCTCGCGCGGCGTCGGCCGAACGCTGGGCCAGTGCGCGGACTTCGGAAGCCACGACCGCGAAGCCCTTGCCGGCGTCGCCTGCGCGCGCGGCTTCGACGCCCGCGTTCAGGGCCAGCAGGTTGGTCTGGAAGGTGATGGCGTCGATCAGATTGATGATCTGGCTGATTTCTTCGGAGCTGGTCTGGATGGCGTCCATGGCCGAGATGGCCTGGGTGACGATGGCGCCGCCTTCCATGGCGCTGCCGTTTGCGATCTCGATCGCCGTCTTGGCGTTCGTGGCGCGCTGCGCGGTCTCGCCCACCATGACGGTGACCTGCTTGGTCGCCGTGGTCGTCTCCTGCAGGCGCGAGGCCTGCTGCTGCGTGCGCAACGAAAGGTCCTCGGAGGCCGAATAGATCTCGGCTGCGCCCAGATGCACGCTCTGCGCGGACCGCGCGACGCCGGAAATACTCTCTTCCAAGCCTTCCACGGCGCTGTTGAACGACTGGCGCAGGCGCTCGTATTCTGCGGCAAATGGCGTGGTGATGACGTGGGTCAGATCGCCGGAAGCCAGAGCGGCCAGCGCCGTGTCGAGCGTTTCCACCACGCGCCGCTGGGCCGCCTCGGCGCCGATCCTGGCCTGGTCGGCCTCGGCCTTGGCCCGATCGGCCGCAGCCTTGGCGTGATCGGCCTCGGCCTTGGCCAGGGCCGCGTCGCGGAAGACGAGTACGGCGCGGGCCATGTCGCCCAATTCGTCGGCGCGGGCGGCGTCGACGGAGATGTCATTGTCGCCCTGGGCCAGCTGGGTCATGGCCTGGGTCAGGGTCGTGATGGGGCGCGCGATCGTGCGGCTTAGCATCCGCGACAGCGTCATGGCGATCGCTATCAGAGCGACGCCGCCAATTGCCAGGGTGATCACGGCCGTGATGATGGCCGCCTGCTGGCGCGCGCTGTTCTCGGCGATGTGTTTGACCTCGGTATTGCGGACGTCGCGCAGGGGCAGCACTGCGGCGCTGACCAGCACCTTCTTGCCGCCGTCGCGCACCATTTGCTGGGCCTCGTCCCGCCGCCCGTCCCGGACGACTTGAATCAGCTTGTCGCCCCAATTCTTCCGCCACGCGACGGTCGCCACGCGGGAGTCCTCGATGTCCTTCAGCATGGCCGGGTCGGTCAGCATCGACTTCAGCTTCTCCGAGACGCGATCGTATTCGTCACGGCCTTCGAAGTAAGACTTGAGATAGCTCTCGTCCCCAGTGACGAGGAAGCCGCGAAACTGGCTGTTCTGCCGAAGAATAGCCGTCTCGAGCGCCAGCGAGTCAGCATGGATTGACTGGCTGCGATTGTTGCTCGCCGTCGAGGCGCGAACCATCATGATGGTCGCGAGAAAGACGAGCATCATGATCGCCGCGGAAACGCAGATGAGAACGAACGACAGGCTGAGTTTCTTCGGAATGTTCATTTTGTCCGTCATCGTTCGACCAATAGCCAGCCAGCCAGTGTCTTTGGCCTAGGACGCTCATCGCACCGCTTTGGCGGAAAGGCCCGCCGCAAAACGTTGGATTCGCTCCAGTGCCATCGCGGTCGAAGCTAGAGAACAGTGGTTGCTTGCGCATTAATGACGATCGCTGAAGCCCGTTTTGGGTCTGCGACATAAAGTCCGTATCAGATCTGACGTAATTTATATGGCCTTAACATGCGTTGCTGCTCAGTAGCAGCGATGTAGCGGCAAGAAAAAACCGGAAAATTACACCTAAACGTTGTCTCGGCCGCACTGAGTGCGAATAAGTTTCTTTTAAATTGTGCGGGGGCGCATTGCTTGTGTGGATTGTAATCCAATGAATGCCCTAGCGAGAACCGGCGCCGAGCAGGCGTTTGTGCGCCAGGCGGAAAGCTGCCGCTCCACAGGCTCGGCCTTCGTCGCGGCCGTGCTGGAGGCTGTCGATCGCCAGCTGCCGCTCGCTCCGATCAGCAGCCGCATGATCCATGACTGGGCGGGCGACCCAGCCGCAGCCGCCGTCGCGCTGCGCGTCAATGGGGCCCTTCACTCGCTCGCGCGCCGCGGCAAGCCGCAATATCTGGCGGATCTCTACAACGGCGAGCACAACGACTTCGACGGCGCGATCGCCGAGGCGTTGTCGCAAGAAGATCAGTTTATCGCCGACTGGATGCGCTACCCGACCCAGACCAACGAGGTCGCCCGGGGCGCGGCGATCATGTCCGCGCTGATGACGGTCGCCGCCGAGCGGCCCATGCCGTTCCAGATCCTGGAATTGGGCGCGAGCTGCGGCCTCAATCTCAATCTCGCGCGATACGCCTATACGCTGGGCGGGGTTTCCGCCGGCGACGCCGCGTCAGCCGTGCGCATCGCGCCCCGCTGGGTTGGCCCGGATCCGACGGTCGCCGAGGTATCGATCGCTTCGGCGCAAGGCGTCGATCTGAGTCCTCTGAGCGCTCTGGACCCGGTCCACCGCGAGCGGCTGCTGTCCTTCACCTGGGCCGACCAGCCCGCGCGGTCGCGGCGCCTCGAGGCGGCCTTGCAGGTCGCCTTGGCGTATCCGCCTCGAGTCCATCGGGGTGACGCCAAGCTGTGGCTCGCCCAACGCCTGGCCGAGCGCCAGCCAGAAGGTCTGTGCCGCACCGTCGTGCATACGATGTTCCTGCAGTATCTGAGCGACCGGGATCGCAGCGAGATCGCGACCATGCTGGCCGCGGCCGGCGCTGGGGCGTCGGCGAAACGGCCGCTCGTCGAAATTGGCCTTGAATGGACCGCCGACCGCCGCGAGGTTCAGCTGCGCCGCACCCGCTGGCCGGACGGCGACACCACCGTGCTGGCCATCTGCCATCCTTATGGGGACTGGGTGGAATGGCGCGAACGGGGCGAAGCCGACGCTATCTCTGCAGTGGCGTGGCATGCGGACCGAAAGTAGACGCTGTCGACTGAACGTCAGGTCTTCGACCCGATCCGGTGGTCCGCAGCCGGCGATGCACCGCCAACCAATCGGACGTGTTGATCGGTACGGAAGGTGGGCTGCGGGAATTGACGTCCGAGCGCGGGGCAATGGGACTGACGCCTCACACCCGTGACGTCCCCGATGCCCAAGACATGTGTCGCACCCACGTTGATGGTAGGCGTTTGCTCGTGAGGCGGTGGTCATACTGCCGACGCCCTACGACTCGTCATGTTGGCCAGCAGCATGGGGGCGCCCCGCCCGTGGACGCAGAGGAGGCTGACTGCTCGCGACTGGCGCGTCGGCCTCCTCCACTGACTAGAAGTTCAGACGGGCCGACATGGAGACCGTGCGCCCGTTGACGGCTCGCCCGATACCGATGTCGTTGGTCGGAGCCGATGGTGTGGTGATCTCGATGAAGGCGACCTTGTCGAACAGGTTTTCCACATTCAGCATCAGCTGCACGCGATCTGTCGGGCGATACTGTGCGAAGGCGCCGACGAGCGTGTAGCCCGGCATCTTCATCAGGTTGTTGTCCTGCACCCAGCTGTCGGTCGTGCCGGCGACGTTGGCGCCGATCGTCACCTGGCGAAGCTCAAACTGGGGCGTTGCCTGAAAGATGAAGTCCGGTTGGCGGCGTGGGACCATGCCGGCAACGGCGGGGTTCAGCTTGTCGTTGATGAGTTTGGCATGGGTATAGGTCACGCCGCCCCGCAGGCTGAACGGACCGTGCCGATAGGTCCCTTCGGCTTCCACGCCATAGGCGGTGTAGGTCCGATCGGTGGTGATGCCGCCCGCCTGCACGTTCGTGTCTTCGGTGTCGGCGTTGAACCCGGTGACGTTCACGGTGAAGCCGGGGGCGCGGTATTTGAACCCGCCTTCGAATTGTTTAACGATGTCGTAGCCGTCGGCCTTGTTGGCCAGGCTGCCGTCGGTGAAGCTGACCTTGTTCGAGAACAGCAGCTTGTCGGCCCCGGCCCGCGCACCGCGGCTGTAGCGCGCGAAGAGCGCGAACGGCTCGGCGACCCGGTAGTTCAAGCCCATGGAATAGCTGACATAGCCGTAGTTGTAATTGACGGGCGCCGGGCGGTCGTAGGGCGTGAAGGCGGTTTTCGCTTCCGCGACGGAGATGACGCCGTTGCCGTTGAAGTCGACGGACTTGATGCCGATGCGGCCGCCGCCCAGATCCGCCCCGAACAGCTGGCCGCGCACCCGGCCCGCGTCGTAGCGGAGGCTGCCCCCGATCGCGACCTTGCCGAAGCGATAGTTGAGCGACCCGTAGGGCGCAGTGATGTTGTACCGCACGTCGTAGCTTCGCCGGAAGAAGGCGGTGTTGCCGGACCGGTTGAACCCTAGATAGCCGTCCTGGGTTTGTGCGACGCCAGCGGCGTTGGTGTAGTTGATCAGCGCGGAGTTACCGTCGCCCGCGACATCCTGGATGTGATTACTGTACAGCCAGTCGCTGGTGTAGTCCTGCAGCGACTTGTAGACTCCGCCCGTCACTGTCAGCTCGCTCTTGCCGACCTTGTACGCTCGCGTGGCGCGCAGATCGTTGATGAAGTTGTTCAGCGAGCGCGATTCAATCCGGTTCAGCGAGCTGGCGACAACCAGGCCGTTGCCATTGATGGCGCCAAGATTGGTGATGACCTGGCCGGCGCGCGGACCCGTGGCATAGGTGAAGGTCCCCGCGCCGCCGCCGAGCGAGGCCGGCAGCGCGCGGCCCGAATAGATGGCCGAGACCAGGTTGCGGGTCGTCCCGCCCGAGATGTCAGAATACCGACCGCGCTCGGTGATCGTCCAACCGCTGACCTCGAACTGCGATTCCAGGCCGATCGATTTCACCAGGGCGCTCTGGCCTTCGCTGATCGGGAGTTTGGCGGGCTTGTTGTCGGCGTCGAGCGTGACGAGATCGCCCAGGTAGCCCGAGATCATCGAATCGCGCCGGACATCGTAGTTGTCGAAACTGCTGTAGACCGGGTGGTCATTGGTTCCGGTGATGCGCACCGGGCCTGGCAGATAGTGCGGTGAACGGTCATCCAGATACTTGCCGGAGAGCCGGACGTACCCTTTGGAAAACTGCTTGGTGACGTTGAACTTGAGCTGGCCGCCTTTGAAGGCGTTGAAGCCGACCCGTCGCGGCCCTTCACCCTCCCGATAGAAACCGCCGACGTGGAAGCGCCACGTGTCGTTGATGGGCGCGCCGTACTCGAAATCCACGCGCTTGGTGTCGTAGTCGAGCCCGGTGGTCAGCTGGACCGTGCCTCCGGCCATGTCCCCGGTCTTGGAGATCAGGTTGATCACGCCGGCCGGCGAGTTCGACGCGAACGTCGAAGACGAGCCGCCACGGATGGACTCGACCGCGGACAGATTGAGGTCGGCTCGAATGTAGATATCGGTCGCGCCGTTGAAGAAATCACCGAATTCCAGGACCGGCAGGCCGTCTTCCTGAAGCTGCATGTATTTCGACCCGCCGGACGCCAGGGGGAGGCCGCGAATCGTGTAGGCGGAGCTGCCGTCGCCGGTCGAAGACTCGGTCCTGATGCCCGGCAGGTTGCGGAGCAAGTCGCCAAGCGAACGTCCCCCCAAGACCTCGATGTCTTTCTCGCGCAGCGCGCTTGTCGAGGTCGCGCTGTCCAGCCGGTCGCGCCCTTTGGCGACGCCCGTCGAGAAGACCTCTTCACGGCTGGCCGACGCGTTCGCTGCCGGCTTCCCAGAAGCCTCCGCGGTTTTTGGCGCACCGGTTTCAGCCTGTGCGAGTGAAGGTGCGACAAATAGAAGCGGGGCGATAACCGTCGAGAGATAGAATAGCTTCATAATGTCGCACGTCCTCCGCTATGTTGAATCGACATTTACTGCAACAATGTTTGTCATTCGGTAAATGGCCAATGTATAAATTGAGTTGTAAATCGGTCGTTAACCGTTCTCTTCGCCCCCACGTCTACCCGGAGCTCGCTGAGCCAACTGCCGCCGCCTCGATGGCGCTGCCCAGCACGAGGGTGAACGGTTGCGCGGCATTCCGGCAGATCGTCGATCGGAGCACGCCGGCTTCGACCTGTTTGCCCTGCGGGCAACGTCCGCTCAGAGTCACAACCGTGCAAAAAGATCACCACGGATTTGACCGGGCCGCCCGAGGTGGGCGCCGGGCTAGGACCATCGAGCGTGGGGATCTGGGTCATGGCGGTTTTTGGTCTCTGGTCGGTCGCTCGGGCGCTCGGGCGCTCGGGCGCTCGGGCGCTCGTTAGAGCCGTGGGCGCGGCGACGTCGCACGCCCAGACTTGAACGGACTGTCGCCGGATCGTTTTCGACCTTCGCGGACGGCGCGAACCACGTGTCCAAGGTCTGGTTCCTGGAGCGAGCCGAACGTCTGCTCGTGGCGCTAGAAGGCCGTTTGCAGGCGCAGCGTCTCGACCACGCGACGTCTCGGTGATCTCAACAACGAAGGTCAGATGGCGTGGAGGTTCACAGGAGAGCCGGCGCGTAACGCCGCAACTCGTTCGCGCCGACCGATCACCAGCTTGGCCGAAGAGCTTCCTGACAACGAAGATGGGCCTGGGCGCTGTCGCCGATACGGTGGGAGAGGATATTGTCCACGATCGTGTGGCTGGCCGCGATCAGGGCCCTTGCCTGGTCATCCTGTAGTTCAGGGCGGGTTGGCCGGGTGCGCACGATATTGGCGGCGAACGCCTTGGCCAGCAGATGCAACGGATCGTTGGCCGCGCAATCCGAAATCGCCCGCTGCAGAAGATACCATTGCATCCCTACCGCGGTCGGACGGTCGCAAGCACGCATTTGCGCCAGCGCCTCTTGCAAGGGCTCGGTCGGCCCGCGATCCTCTCGGCTGGCCAGGGTGATCAGGGCGATGTTTATCGTCCGCACCATGTGATCGCATTGATCAATCGGCACCTGATGGCTGGCGAAATGAAGATGCGCGGTGCGGACAGCACGCAGAGAGTGGTCGCACTGTAGCGCCAGGCCTCCGGTGCGCCCTTTTTGGAGCTTCGCCATGCCCGCGTCTTCAAGAAGACGGATGGCCTGGACGACGATCTGCAGACTGACGCCATAGTGCTCGCACATGGCGTCCAGTACGCCGGTCCGTCCATCCGGGCGCTGGGCCATCCAAAAGGACAGTTCGCTCTCGATATGCGCGGCGATGGTCTCGGCGCGCAGCTCCCCGGCCCGGCAAGGCGTGGGCGATCGGCTATCGTTGGTCAGGCGGGTCAAGACAGAGCGCGCGAAATCAGCGGCGGGGCTCTCGAGCGGCGCGTGCGGAGCCAGCATCGCCAGCGCCTGCGCGGCTTGACGCCGGACGGCGTCGCCGGCCAGCGCGGCGGCGATCGTCTCGCTTGCCGTGTCCAGCTTGACCGCCACCACCACATGACCGCCGGTGCGGCCCCGCTGAACTTCGACCCCGCCGCGCGCAAGCAAGGTGCGACTGGCTTGGCGCACGATACGCCGGCTGCAGGCGTATCGACGCGCGAGTTCGCCCTCGGCGCCAAGCTTGTGGCCGGGACGCCAGCCAGACCCGTGGATGTCGGCCTCGATCGCGTCGGCGATGTCCAAGGCCCGCGATCGCGGCTGGTTCTCGTTTCCAAGAATTCGGCGAAACAGAGCTGTTGACCGCGCCTCGACCGGGGTGTCGCCGATCTGGTGGCCGGTCTCGAAAACGGCGTCGGCAGTCCTAGCAGAGGTCCCCATGCTTCATTCTTGGCAAGGGAGTCTCGGTTCGCAAAACGAAAATTAGCGAACGTAGCGAAAAGGGGTCCCTGTTTTCCCGACGCTCGCGCGATCAAGCTCTCCTGGAAGGGCGCGTCTCAAGCGCGTCCTCGCTTAAAAAAGCAAAATTGGGGGAAACCATGTTCTTATCGCAGTTGGATCGTGCGTCGCCGCGGGCCGTAGTCCTCGCGCGCAGGGCCTCGCCCTTGGCGATCGCCCTCTCTCTGGCGGCCATGCCCGCTTTCGCGCAGAGCACGGCCCCCGCCGACGAGACCTCGCTCACCATCGAGACCGTCATCGTCACCGCCCAGAAGCGGTCGCAGAACCTGCAGGATGTTCCGATCGCGATCACCGCCATCGAGGGCGGCGAACTGCACGCGCTGCAGATGACCAGCGGCGCGGAGATTTCCCGCCAGGCCCCTAATGTCAATGTCTCGGTCCTGGGCAACGAAGACCAGCCCAAGTTCTCCATCCGGGGCGTGTCCCAGTCGCAGTTCCAGCTCAATGCCTCGTCGCCGACGGGGGTCTTTTATGACGAGGTCTTCGTGCGCGCCTCGTTCCTGGGCGGCGCTCAGTTGTTCGACATCGACCGGGTCGAGGTGTTGCGCGGCCCTCAAGGCACGCTCTTTGGCAAGGAGACCGTGGGAGGCGCGGTAAGCTTCATCACCAACGCGCCGACCTTTGGGACGGAAGGCTATGCGGCGGCCGAGATCGGAAACAACGGCTACTATCGGGTCGATGGCGCCTTCAACACCGAGCTAGTGCCCGACAAGCTGGCCGTACGCATCGCCGGCAACCTTTCCAAGAGCGACGGCTTCGTCAAGAACCTGTTCCCGGGCGGCCGCGACAAGTCCAACATCGACAAGGTCGCCCTGCGCGGATCGCTACGCTACGACAGCGGCGAAGGGTTCGACGCCACCCTGCGCCTGTTCCACACGCGCAGCACGCCCGACGCCGTGGGAGCGATCACCTATGGCTTTGGTCCAGGCGGGTTGAATGCGTTCGGCGCCGATCCCCGGGTCAATCCGGGCACTGGCCAGCGCCTGTCGGTTCACGAGGCGTTCTATGATCGCCAGGGCGGCATTCGGGTGGCTGGCGACGGCGCCTATCTGACGATGAATAAAGAGATCGGATCGGTGACCCTCACCTCGATCTCGTCCTACCTCGATGGGCATTTCCTCAACGAGGTCGATGGCGACGGAACCGGCGCGCCGCTGCTGCATCTCGACTTCATCGCCGACGTCAAGGAATACAGTCAGGATCTGCGCCTGGCGACCCGTCTGGACGGTCCGTTCAACGTCATCGCCGGCCTGTATTATTTCCACGACGAACTCGACAGCGTGTTTCGTATCCTACAGTTCGGCGGCGCGTTCACGGCCAACCAGACCTTCGGCCAGGAACGCAGCAGCTATGCGGCCTATGCCGACGGCACCTACGAGATCACGCCGGATCTGACCCTGTATGGCGGCTTTCGGTACACCAAGGAAAAGGGCGCGCTCAACGACTTCAAGTCGATCATCAATATTCCGGGTCTTGGGATTCCGGACACCGATTTGCGCTATGACGAAGCCGAGCCCAGCGGCCGGTTGGGCGTGCGCTACAAGTTCGCTCCGCACGTCATGGCCTACGCCCAATACGCCCGGGGCTACCGTTCTAGCGGCTTTAACGGCGGCGCCGTCGCGTTTCCCGGCGATCTCAATGTGGTCAAACCCGAATTCCTCGACGCCTACGAGGTCGGCCTGAAGACCGAATTGCTGGATCGGCGCCTGCAGTTCAATCTCGCCGCCTTCCACTACGAGTTCACCGACCAGCAGTTCATCAACTCGATCTCGCTGACCGAGACCCAGCTGGTCAACGCGGGGACCTCGCGTCTCAACGGTATCGAGGTGGAGGCCAGCGCTCGTCTGACGCGGGGCCTGAAAATCACCGGCGGCCTGGGCCTGCTGGACGCCAAATATACCGAACTGGCTCTGGGCGGCCTCGACCTGGCCGGCAACCGGATGATCGAATCCCCGAAGGTCAGTTTCAATCTGGCGGCCGATTACACCCGGCCGGTGGGAGGCGACGGCGAACTGCTGGCGCACGGCGACTTCACCCACAAGTCCGACCAGTATTTCAGCGCCTATAATCGCGACAAGTTTCCCGAGTCCCTGCAGTACGCGCCGGAATTTTCCGAAGTGAACGCGCGGTTGGCCTATCGCGGCGGCAACGGCCGCTACGAGATCGGCGTCTGGGGCAAGAACCTGACCAACAACGACGTACCCACCGGTGCCGGCACCGACCAGGGCACGGCGACCTTCTTCACGACCGTTCCCTATCCCCGCCGCTATGGCCTCGACGCCAGCGTGAAGTTCTGATGACCCAGCCCGCCAAGAAGGGCGGCCGCGGCGCACTGGCGCTGCTGGCCGTCGGTCTGGTCATGATGCTGACGGGACTGATCGCCGCGGCCGCCATCCAAACCGCGTCCGGCGTCTCGGTGACGGCGGTGCGCTTCCAGGGCAAGACAGGAGCGCACATGCGCGCGCTGCTGTTTCGACCGGCCGGCGCGACCGCCGCAAGCCCGGCGCCCGCGATTTTGGCGGCGCATGGCTACCTGAACTCGGCCGAGATTCAGGCCAACTTCGCCATCGAACTGGCGCGTCGCGGCTATGTGGTGCTCGCCCCCGATCAGCGGGGACACGGCGGCAGCGACCCGGCGGTGTTCCAGGACGGGTTCGGAGGCCCCGATGCGCTGGCCTATCTGCGGAGCTTGCCGTTCGTCGATCGGGACAATATCGGCCTGGAAGGCCACAGCATGGGTGGATGGACGGTCATGGCGGCGGCTAAGGCGCTGCCGCAAGGCTATCGCGCCATGGTGCTCGAAGGGTCCAGCGTCGGTGCGCCCTTCGCCCCCGAAGGCAATCCGGGTTTTCCGCGCAATCTGATGGTCGTCTACGGAACACGTGACGAGTTCGGCGGCTTCATGTGGGGGCCTCAAGCGCCGCTGCATACCGGCGCGACGCCCAAGGCCATGGCGCTGTTTGGGGCCGACCAACCCATCGCGCCCGGCAAGATCTATGGCGACATCGGCAAGGGGCAGGCCCGGCGTCTGGAGACGCCCGCGCTCACCCACGCCTGGCTTCACGAGTCGCCTGTCGGCATCGGCCTCGCGCTGGATTGGTTTGGCCGCACGCTCGAGGGCGGCAAGCCGCTGGCCGTCACCGACCAGATCTGGCCGTGGAAAGAGGCCGCCGGCGCCTTGGCCCTGGCCGGCGTCGCGCCGCTCTTGTTTGGCCTTTTCGGTTTGCTGCTGCGATCGTCGAAGTTCCGGCTGCTCGCTGGGCCGCCCGCACCGCGTTCAGGTCCCACTCGCGGCGCGTTCGCGGGACTGATCGCCATGGCGATCGTTCCCGTGCTCAGCTATCTGCCGCTGATGCAACTGGCCGAACGGTGGCTGGGGCAGAACGGCCTTCTAAGGCAAACCTACACCAATCAGATCCTCGTTTGGGCTGTCGTCAACGCCGGCTTGGCGTTGCTCATGCAGGGCCTGACCCGATCGGCGCCGAGGCCGGCGTTCAACGCCCCGCTGCGGGCGTTGGGACTGGCCGGCGCGGTCGCCGCGGGCCTTTACGGCGTGATCGCCGCGGCCGACCTGCTGGGTCACGTCAACCCCCAGCTCTGGATCCTCATATGGCGCCCCCTGACCTGGAGCCGCCTGCGCGACTTTCTGGTCTATCTGCCGTTCCTGACCTTCTACGCGATCGTCACGATCCGCACGCTGGACACTCTGCGTCCCCTGGATCAGGGCAGGGCCGGCTCGACGTTCGCCGTCGCAGCTGGGGTGCTGGCCGGACCGTTCGCGCTGTTCCTGGTCGTGCAATATGGCGCGCTTGTCGCGACAGGCGCCCTGTTCTCGCCGACCGAAGGCCTTCGCGTCATCGGCTCGATCCTGTTCGTGCCGCTAATGCTGCTGGTCGCCGGCCTGGCGGTCGGCACGGCGCGGATGACGCGAGACGTCCTGCCCGGCGCGCTGCTCTGCGGTCTGCTGATCACCTGGTTCCTGACCGCTACTCAGCCCATCGGCGTCGGCTGAGCCTGGCCTGGAGGGGCCAACGGTCACGGCGCGCCGTGAGCGTTGGCCGCCGGCCTTCACTCGGCCTCGCCGGCCTCGACGATCTGGACCTCATGACGTTCGCAGACGGCGCGCAGCGGCTCATTGTCCAGTCGGTCGGTGACGAAGAAATCGATGTCGCGAAAATGCCCGATCCGCACCGGAGCCGCCCGACCGATCTTGCTGTGATCGGCCACCAGCAGGACGCGCCGCGCGTTGCGGATGATGGTCTGCGACACCTGAACCTCGTTGATGTCGAAATCCAGAAGCGATCCGTCGGGATCGATCGCCGACGCCCCGATCACCGCGTAGTCGACCTTGAAGTTCTGGATGAACTCGGTCGCCAACGCCCCGACCGAGGCTCGGTCCTTAGCGCGGATGCGTCCACCCACCACGATGGTGTCGATCTCCGGCGAGCGGCTGACGATGTCGACGACGTTGAGGTTGTTGGAAATGACCATCAGGCCGCGGTGAGCATCCAGCCGCCGGGCGACCGCCTCGGTCGTGGTGCCGATATTGATGAACAGGGACGCGTGGTCGGAGATCAGGGCCGCGGCGGCCCTGCCGATCGCGTCCTTGGCGCCGCGAGCGACACGCTGGCGAGATTCATGAGCGATGTTGTCGACGCCCGAGGCGATCACCGCGCCGCCATGTACGCGCGCTATCAGATTGCGCCGGGCCAGGATGTTGAGGTCCTTGCGGATCGTCTGAGGGGTCACGTCCAGACGCTCGACCAAGTCGTCGACGCGCACGCGTCCTTCGTCCTGGGCCAGGGTCAGGATGCGTTTCTGCCGGGCGGCCACGACCTCGTTCATACCCGTTTCCTAGGGCGTCTTGACCCCGTCGGGCAAGGCTCCAAGCTCCGCCAGGCGGTTTTCGAGCGCGCGGACCTGGGCCGGGTTGAGCCGCAGCCCCAATTTGGTGCGGCGAAAAAGGACGTCCTGCGCGGTGCGCGCATATTCGTGGGCGACAAGATAGTCGACCTCCGCCCGATACAGGCCCGCGCCGAAATCGGGCCCAAGGTCGGAGAGGTTGGCGGCGCCGCCCAGCAGGACCTCCAGGCGCGAACCATAGGCGCGACACAGGCGTCGCAGCAGTGGGGCCGGCATCCACGGGCGTTCCTGGGCCATGCGCGTCACAAAGCCCTCGAAATCGCCGTCCGGCAGATCGCCGCCGGGCAGGGCGGTCTTGTCTGTCCAGCCCGCGCGAGGGTAGCCCAGCAGCGGCGCCAGCTTGGCCAGCGCCTCTTCGGCCAACCGGCGATAGGTGGTGATCTTTCCGCCAAAGACGCTCAGCAGCGGCGCCTCTCCCACGCCCGCGTCAAGGTCCAACACATAGTCGCGGGTTACTTCCGAGGCGCTGGCGGCCTCGTCCTCGCGCAGGGGCCGGATTCCGGCATAGCTCCAAACCACGTCTTCGCGCCCCGGCGGGGTCTTGAAGTAGCGGCTGACAGCGGTGATCAAGTAATCGATCTCACCTGGGCTGATGGCCGCCGGGCCGGGGTCTTGGGTCCAAAGCTCGTCGGTGGTGCCGATCAGCGTGAAATCGTGTTCGTAGGGGATAGCGAAGATCACGCGACGATCGTCGTTTTGCAGCAGGTAGGCCTGCTCGCCGTCGTACAGGCGCGGCACGACGATATGGCTTCCCTTGATCAGCCGAACCTTGTGGTCGCCCCGCGCGGGGAGCTGATCGAGAACATGAGAAACCCACGGCCCCGCGGCGTTGACGATCGCCCGCGAGACAATCGCGTGGACGCCGTCGCCATCCGAGAGTTCAGCGCGCCAGAGCCCGTCCTCGCGTCGCGCTCCGACAAACCGCGTGCGCGTTCTGATCGTCGCCCCGCGCTCGGCGGCGTCCATCGCGTTGAGCACGACCAGCCGACTGTCCTCGACCCAGCAATCGGAATAGACAAAGCCGCGCTTGACGCTCGAGCTCAGGGGCGCGCCGAGAGGAGAGCGGTCCAGCCTCACCGAGCGCGTGGCCGCCAGGCGTTTGCGACCGCCGATGTGATCATAGAGAAAAAGCCCAAGGCGCACGAGCCAGGCGGGGCGGATCGCGTCCTGGTGGGGCAAGACAAACGCCAGCGGCCAGATGATGTGCGGCGCGATCGCCAGCAATCGCTCTCGCTCGACGAGGGCCTCGCGCACCAGGCGAAACTCATATTGCTCAAGATAGCGCAGCCCGCCGTGGATCAGCTTCGTGCTGGCCGACGAGGTGTGGCTGGCCAAGTCGTCTTGCTCGACCAGCATGACCGACAGGCCCCGGCCGGCGGCGTCGCGCGCGATCCCCGCGCCATTCACGCCGCCACCAATGATCAGCAGATCAACATGGGTCGGTGCGATCGGGTTGGCGGGACGCATGGGGATTGATCCTCGAACAGTGATGGGTATCGAGTTCGATCTGTAGCGAACTGTTTCGAATGAAACAAGGTTGACCCAAAAATAGAAACAAACGAAAACATAGGTCGCCAAAAGCGAAACTCTGGGAGAGGCGATGACGGGAGGTGACCATGTGCTGGCGGTCGACCAGGGCACGACGTCGACGCGAAGCATCGTCTTTGACCGCGCCGGTCAGGCGATCTTCACGGCGCGGCGTGACGTGATCCAAATCTATCCTCGGCCTGGTTGGGTGGAGCACGATCCCGAGGACATCTGGCGCGGCGTTCAGGCGACCATGGCCGCGGCGATCGCCGAAGTCGGCGCGGCGGCCATCGCGGCGATCGGCGTCACCAACCAGCGCGAAACGCTGGTGATCTGGGATCGGAGCGACGGCCGACCCATCCATCCGGCGATCGTCTGGCAAGATCGACGCACCGTGTCGCTTTGCGCGCGACTGAACGCCGAGGGCCACGGGGCTTGGGTCCGCCAGCGCACCGGATTGCCGATCGATCCGTATTTTTCGGGGCCGAAGATCGCCTGGATTCTCGATAACGTGCCTGGTGCGCGGGCGCGCGCCGAGCGTGGCGACTTGGCCGCGGGAACGATCGACAGCTTCCTGCTCTGGCGGCTGACGGCCGGCGCGGTTCACGCGACCGATCCGACCAATGCGGGCCGCACCCTGCTGTTCGACATCCACCGCCAAGCCTGGGACGAGGATCTGCTGCGACTGCTGGACGTGCCGGTCGGGCTCTTGCCGGAGGTGCGAGACAACAGCGGCGATTTTGGCGCCACCGATCCGGCCCTCTTTGGGCGGGCGATCCCGATCACGGGCCTGGCGGGCGATCAACAGGCGGCGCTGTTCGGCCAGGCCTGCTTCACGCCCGGCCAGGCCAAGGCCACATACGGCACCGGCGGCTTTGCGCTGCTCAACATTGGGCGAACGCCGACCCTATCGGGCGCTGGGCTGCTGACGACGCCGGCCTATCGTCTTAACGGTGTCACCACCTACGCCATGGAAGGTTCGATTTTCGCGGCGGGTTCGGCGGTCCAGTGGTTGCGCGACGGCCTGGGCGTCATCACCAACGCCTCCCAGACCGAAAGTCTGGCCGCCCAGGTTTCGGACAATCACGGGATCTACATGGTCCCAGCGTTCGCAGGGCTGGGCGCGCCGCACTGGAGCCCCGCCTCGCGCGGCCTGATCTGCGGATTGACGCTGGACGCCACGCCGTCCCATCTCGCGCGCGCGGCGCTTGAGGCGACGGGCTACCAAACATGGGATCTCCTCGAGGCGATGAGCGTCAAGGGCATGGGCGGCGTCGGAGCGCTGCGTATCGACGGCGGGATGGCGGCCAACGGCTGGCTGTGCCAATTCCTGGCGGACATCCTGCAAGCGCCCGTGGAGCGCCCCGTCGCCGTCGAAAGCACCGCCTTGGGCGCGGCCTTCCTCGCTGGGCTGGCCGTCGGCCTGTGGCCCGACCTCGACGCGGTCGCGCGGTGCTGGACGCTGGATCGACGATACGAACCGCGGATGGAATCCGCGCAGCGTCAGCGCCTGCTATCGGGTTGGCGCAAGGCGCTGGCCTCGACATTGGCTGTCACGCCCAGCGGAGGGGAGGCAACCTGACGACCAGGTTGCAGTCGGCGTCCACCGACTGGTGGCTAAGCCGAGCAACTCGATGAGATGCTTCTTGGCGCCTTCCTGACCGGCATTTGCGCGCGTGCCCAGACTTCTGGCAGCCCCTGAAGGTCGTGTTTCTGGAGCGGTGCTTGAGTCCGCTGCTGGCGCTTACGCGCCCCCGCCACGCACCACTCAGGCCTTTGCGACTGCTTCGCAGTTTTGACAGTCCTAACCTGTTTCCGGGACACTTCTAGCCTGTACCGACACGCTCATAGAAAAACTCCACCCTCCCGCTCATTGAATCACTTCGATGATTATCTAAATGTCGAAGCGTTCGCCATTCAGAGCGAGCGGCCCCCAACGGGTCGTACGGAGAGAGATCATGAGCAAGCTTACGGGCAAGACCGCTATCGTCACGGGCGCGTCGAAGGGCATCGGGGCGGCGATCGCCAAGGCCCTGGCGGCCGAGGGCGCGGCCGTGGCGGTCAACTACGCCTCCAGCCGCGAGGGCGCCGACAAGGTGGTGGCCGAGATCGTCGCCGCCGGCGGCAAGGCCATCGCCGTCCAGGGCTCGGTGGCCAACAGCGCCGACGTCACGCGGCTGTTCGACGAGACCCAGACGGCGTTCGGCGCGGTCGACATCCTGGTCAACAACGCCGGCGTCTACGCGTTCGCGCCGATCGAAGAGTTCAGCGAGAGCGAGTACCGCCGCCAGTTCGACACCAACGTGCTGGGCGTGCTGCTGGCCACCAGCGAAGCCGCCAAGCGCTTCGGCCCCAACGGCGGCAGCGTCATCAACATCAGCTCGGCGGCGACCACCGTCGATATCCCTACCGCCTCGGTCTACACGGCCACCAAGGCGGCGGTGGACTCGCTGACCCGGGTGCTGGCCAAGGAACTGGGTCCGCGCAAGATCCGCGTCAACGCCATCTCGCCCGGCGCGGTCGAGACCGAAGGCACCCACACCATGGGCATCATCGGCAGCGAGCTCGAGGCCCAGATGATCGCCCAGACGCCGCTGGGCCGCATGGGCCAGCCGTCGGACATCGCGCCGGTGGCGGCCTTCCTGGCCTCGCCGGAGAGCTACTGGATCACCGGCGAGATCATCGCCGTGGCCGGCGGCAACCGGTAAGGGTCGCACCTCCCTATCCTGTCATCCCGGAAGCCTCGCAGAGGCTATCCGGGACTGCCGGAAGCGCCGCGCTCGGGCGGTCCCGGCTCTCCGCTGCGCTGCGGCCGGGATGACAGTTCTTTGTGCTCACATCATCCGGTAGTGCTGCGCCAGGCGCTGCAAGGCCAGCTTCAGCACGGTCTTGCCCGCCCGGCGGGGCAGTTTCAGCGAGCGCTCGGCCGCCTCCAGGGCCGAGCCCATCAGGCACACCCGCTCGAGCATCTCGCGAAGACCGGGTCCGACGGCCGCGAGGGCCTTGGCGATCCGCTCGCGCGTGGCGTGGTCGCGCTCGGCGGGCGCCAGGCCCGGACGGCCGCGAGGGGCTCTTGGCGTCTGGTCCCAGCGCATGGTGACGCGGCCCAGGCTGCCCAGGCTCTCGAACTCCTCACGCAGGCGTTCGGCGGCGGCGGCCTCGATCGGCGTCAGCCAGGGCCGCCCGGCCGCGTCGCGGCGACGGGCCAGCCAGGCGATCGGCGACTCCCCGAGATTTCGCCGCACGGTCCCGCCGCCCGCCTCCAGCCTGACCTCGGCTTCGATGACGCCCGGGCGGCCGGGCGGCGGAAGGACCGGTTCGGGTCGCGCCGTCATGGTCCAGCCGCCCTGCGGTCGCGGCTTCAGGGTCGCCTCGCGCGCCAGCATCCGGAACGCCGCCTCGTCGAGGGTCAGCATCACGCTGCGCCGCCGGCTGGGGCCCAGCCGTACGCCGTAGCCCAGCCCGTCGGCCGCGATCACCGCGCCTGGCCGCGACAACAGCCGCATGGCGCGCTCGGCCAGGCGACGGGCCTCCAACGCCTCGTCGAGGATGTCGCTAGGAGCCGCGACGCTCATTGCGGGATCTCCTCGGCGTGGGCTGGGGCTTGCCGCAGGCAGGCCTCCAGCTCGGCCAGGCGCCGGTCGAAGGCGGCGTCCTCGCGCATGTCCTCGATCTTACGGCAGGCGTGGCCGCAGGTCGTGCGATCGCGACCGAAGGCGAAGGCCACGCGGTGCAGCGGCCAATGGAAGGTGATGTGGGTCAGGTAGATGGCCAGCTGCCGCGCGCGAACGGCGGCGTGCGAAGCGCGTCTGGGCGTCGAGATCTCGAGCGCCGGCACGCCGGTGGCCAGGGAAACGAGATGGGTGACAAAGCCGACCGTCAGGCGGTCGCGGCGGGGATCGGGCGTGATCGCCCAGATGTCCTCAAGGGCTTGAACCAACATGGCGTCCTCCTCCCCGGTCGCGAGAACGACCGGTGAACACCACTATAGGTTTATTTTCCCAAACAGAGGAAGATATTCCTATTACACTCAGGCTTCATCGAGATAAGCCATTGATTTATCTACGCTGGGCAACCCTCAATTCCCGCACTCCGACGAGCATTCGAGCGCTTCGAATCCGATATGTCGGCGCGCCTCGGGGTCGCTGCTTGCGACTCGAGAATCCGTGCGACCGGCGCCCGGTCAAACAGCGATTGCATGCGCCTCATCCACGTTGCGTCCGCGATCGTTCCCGCCGCGCGAAGCCGCTCGCAAGCTTTGAGGGCCGCGGCGGCCCCGAACTCCGGATCGGGCCATAACATGTCGTCAGGACAGACGCGCCGCATCGCTTGAACCACCTCTTGCGGCGGAACAGGTCCCTCGCGCAGCCACTGCTCGGCCCGTCGAAAGCCATCCGCGCAGAACAGGCGCATCATGTAGGCGACCTTGGTCTGCATCTGAGCGCGCCCGTCGCGATCGACCGCGATCATCGGGAAAGCGGGCGCCAGCGATGGTAAGGCCGTGTTCGCGTAAAATCGCACGTCCCAGTAGGTTTCGCCGATGCTGGCGAAATGCGCGGCGTCGCGCACCAGGCTAAAACCGGACTCCCGCAGCGGCAGGATTTCGACCTTGGGCTTACGCACGTCAACCGTATCGTTGGAAACGTCGACATACAGTGATCCCAGCTGGAGCGCGTTTTGGAAATAGCGATCCCTCAGTACGCCCCAGACCATGCGCCCCACGCCGCCATTGTTCAGGAAAGCCGTCAACGCCCTTTCCCCCGGCGACCGGGGGTGCGGCGACCGCCCGTTCAGGCGCCGCAAGATGTCCGCGGTGATCTCCCGGCAGAAGCCATAGGGATAGGGTTTGCCGTAGCGCGCCGCCGCGCCGGCGCTCAGCGCCCGGTCGGTTTCCGAGCGCAGAGCCAGAAACATGACCTCAAGCGCCGGCAAGGCCGGCGTGAGAAAGCGGCGTGTCAGCGCCGACTGCAAGCGATCGGCGGCCAGGTTCTCGGATAGCTCGAACATAAACGTTGGACGGTTGGAACGCCCTACAGGATTACACCGTGCGGCAGGATGGCGCCTCTGTGCGAGACTACAAGCGCAGCCAGAGCGTGAGCGCGGCGAACCGAATCCGGAATCGTCAGGCCCGCCAGACGCGACGACAGATAGGCGGCGTTGAAGCTGTCGCCCGCGCCCGTGGTGTCGACGGCCTTTACGCGAGCCGGAGCCAGGGTGGTCGTCCGCCCGTCGGGGCGGTGGACGTTGACCGCGTGGCTCTCGTCGCGCGCCACCACTTCGGCCCCGGCCGCGGCCCACTCGCCGGCCAGGTCCTCGGCTTCGCGGCCGTAGAGCGGGCGGCTGTCCTCGCTGCTCAGTGAAACGTAGCGGCACGCCGGCACGACCCCGTCCAGGGCCGCGCGGGCGGCCTCGGCGTTCGGCCACAGGGCCGGGCGGTAGTTGAAGTCCAGGGCCACGGCCACGCCCAGCGAGTGGACATAGGCGAGGATATCCTTCAGCCGCGCCCGGCCGATGTCGCCGATCACCGCCAGGGTCACGCCCGACAGGTAGATGAGATCGCTGGCCTTGGCCGCCTCGATCAGCTGGTCGGCGGTGTGGGCCGAGAACAGGTCGCGGATCGGGGCCCGCTCGCGCCAGTAGTGGAACTTCCGCTCGCCGTGCTCGTCCAGCACGATGGCGTAGAGGCCCGGCAGGCGGTTCTCGACCTGGCGGACCAGGCGGGTGTCCATGGCCTCGCGCCGCATGGTCGCCAGCACGCCCTCGCTGAACGGATCGCCCTGCCCCAGCGCCGTGCAGTAGGCGACCGCGTCGCCGAGGCGGGCCATGTAGATCGCCGTGTTGAACGTGTCGCCGGCGAAGCCCATCCGGTACAGCGGCGCGCCGCCATCCGCTTCAGCCAAGGTTGGGGCCTCCGGCGACAGCTCGACCATGCATTCGCCGAGGACGGTGATCTTGGCCATCTGACGCTCCCCCTTCCTTCTCCCCTTGCGGGAGAAGGTGTCGCCGACAGGCGACGGATGAGGGGTCGCACTGTCTTATCCGGACAGGTCTTTCAACCCCTCATCCGTCTGGCTTCGCCAGCCACCTTCTCCCGCAAGGGGAGAAGGATCACTTCTTCTTGTTCCGCTGCTGGGCCTGCTGGGCGATCCRGGCGTCGATCCGGGTCTCCAGCACCGACAGCGGCAGCGAGCCGTGCAGCAGCACCGCGTCGTGGAAGCCGCGCTCGTCGAACTTGTCACCCAGCGTCTTCTCGGCCCGCTGACGCAGTTCCAGCA